>JAOZOT010000128.1 GCA_029933115.1 Anaerolineae bacterium
GCCTTGTGAGGATTCGAAGCCTCCTCAAGGTTTGAGGTATCAGCAGAACCTTGGGGCCATTTTGGGGTCTGGAAACAAAAGACTTCCAAAGTCTCAGCAGAATGGATCAGGGCATGTTTGTCGGAGAGCGGCTGCCCCGCGTGGTTACCTCGTGGCCCGCCGCACGCAGCGTTGCCAGGTCGCGTTTGATGGTGCGCACGCCCACACCCAGCGCCGCCGCCAGATCGGGCACGGTGGGGGCGGCGCCTTGCTCGGCGGCCTCGCGCAGCAGGCGCAGCAACCGGTGGTGGCGGCGGGCTACTTTGCCGGCGACAGCCTCGTCCTCCGGGGCAGCCACGGTCCAGGCCACCTGGACCCATTCGTCGTCGCGGAGGGGACGGCCGGTGGGTGCACCGGCCCGGGGCAGAGAAACGATGATCTGGGAGCCGTATTGGCGGGCTTGCAAGTCATGGTAGATGGAGACGAGTTCCCGATGAGCGGGCACGTTCTCCAGGAACGAACGACGTAATTTCGCGTCGGTAATTTTGGCAGCCCGTTCTTGCAGCAGGTTGTAGGCACCGATCAGGGTCTCCTGGGCCCGCGGGTCGTGCACCGCGCGCAAGGCACGGTAGCAGGTTAGGTAAATCTGGAAAGTCTCCTCTGTACCATCAAGGGTATTGGTCTTCAGGTAATTCAAGATTTCCTTGACATAATCCTGAGCCTGGGATAGGTCTCCCTGAGCCAGAGAGACACGGGCCAGGCCGGCCAGGGGTTCCATGGCCAGGTTATGCTGGCCCAACTCACGCCGTATGTCCAGAGCTTGGCGATAGGCATCGGCCGCTTCCATCAGACGCCCCAGACCCACCAGGGCGTGACCCAAGTTTGTCAGGGCATAACCCTGAACGGAACGGTTGCCAAGCTCTCGTGCAATAAGCAGCACCTGCTCGCTGTATTCCCGGGCTGTCTCGTTATCACCCAGACGATGAGAGAGCAGACCCAAGTAGGCCAGCGCCCAACTCTCGCTCTGTCGGTCGCCAATCTCACAGCAGATGCGCAGGGACGGCTCAAGGTAAGCTCTGGCTCTGGCATAGTCACCCTGGGACCAGGCGACGAGGCCGAGGTTGATGAGTGCATTGCTCTCGCCCCGCCGGTCGCCGATCAGGCGGCATATCTGCAAGGACTGCTCAAGATGGTCTCTGGCCGTGGCATAGTCACCTTGCTCGAGGAAGACAATGCCCAGGTTGATGAGCAGATAACCTTCGCCCATCCGGTCGCCAATCTCCCGTTTGATACGCAGAGACTGCTCGTAATAGGTTCTGGCCCCAGTGTAATCACCCTGGTATAAGGAGAGATTGCCGAGATTGTTAAGCGACCAACTTTCGCCCTGTCGGTCGCCAATTTCGCGAAAGATGCGCAGGGCCTGCTCTGAGTATGGTCTGGCCCCAGTGTAGTCGCCCTGATAATAGAGCACGATGCCGAGATTGCGTGAACTCTCCGCTTCCATCTGGCGCAGGCACGCGGTCCGCGCCAAGGCCAGAGCCTGCTCAAGTTGGGGCAAGGCCGCCTCATAATTCCCCTGGCGCCAGAGTGCTATTCCCCATTGCAGATAGCTCATCGTTTCACTTGTTGCGTCCTGTCCTGCCCTGGCCAGTTCAATGGCTATCTGGGCCGTGGCGATGGCTGCCGAATAGTCGCCGATGGCTTCGGCGTAGTGGGCCTGACGTAGGGCCACTTTGGCCCGCCGCTTTGCTGCTAGCTGCCCGCCATCGTCCAGCGTTGCGGCCAACGCCTCCAGTGCCCTCAGGTCTTCCGCCTGCGCCGCCCGCTCGCCTTGGAGGGCATAGACTGCCTCCCGCGCCAACCGCAACTCAAAACTGCGCGTCGGGTCAAGCGGGCCGGGCAGTTGCTCCAGCGCCTCTAATGCCTGAGTATAGTGGGCTGCTGCTCTGGCGTTAGCGTACACCTCCTGCGCTCGGTCGCCAGCCTGTTTATGATAGTCCACCGCCTTGTCCCATACTTGCCCCAGGCTAAAGTGATGGGCCAATTGTTCGATCTGCTCCGGGTGCAGTGCCTCCAGCGCCAGGCCGGCCTGGCGGTGCAGCCTCTGCCGCTCCGTCTCTTCTATTCCCATGTAGGCTATCTGGCGCACCTTGTCATGGCTGAAGCGGTAGACTGCCGGTTCTTCCACCAGAAACCGCCGCCGGAGCAGTTCGCTCACTGCTGCCAGGGCGACCTCTCTTTCCAGATTGACCGCCTGAGCCAGCAGCGCAAAGTCGAAATCGCTGCCCAGCACCGCTGCCACGTTCAACGTCGCCCGCTCATTGTCCCCCAGGCGAGCCAGCCGGCGGGCGATCATCTGACCCACTCCGGCCGGTAGGGGCAACTCGGTGTGTTTGGTCGTTGTCTCGTCCCAGGGGGTGCTCCAATCCCCGTTCTCGTTTCGGTAGAGCAGCCCTTCATCGTGGAGAGCGCGCAGCGTCTCCAGCACGAAAAGCGGATTGCCATCGGTTTCCCGGTATAGCCGCTCCTCAAGAAGGGGAGCCCTGGCCGCCAACCCCAGCCCGCGTCGCACCAGTTCTCCCGTCTGAGCGGCGGTGAGCCGCGCCAGCAACAGACGCTGGTGACCGCCGGCTCTATCCAGAGACTGCAAGGCTTCCCACAAGGCTGGCTGCTCCCGGGCCTCCTCGCCCCGATAGCTGGCAATGACCAGGACGCGGCTCTCCGCCAGCCGGCGAAGCAGATGGATCAGGGCAGAGAGGGTGGCCTCGTCAGCCCATTGCAAATCTTCCAGGATCAGCAGGTGAGGCACGATGTGGCCCAAGGCCAACACAGTTCGGGTCAATGCTTCCAGCAAACGCGCCTGCTGCTGCTCTGGCTCCAGGGCCACGTAAGGCGGCAATTCGGGCAGCCATTCTGCCAACTCGGGCAGCATCCGGCTCACTTCCCGCAGCCAGACTCCCTCCACCAGTTCCGCCAACTGGCCGGCTCGCAGCGGCGAGAGCGCGGCCTGTAGCGCCTCACGCAACACGCCATAGGGTGGCAGTTCGGCCGGTTCCCGACCCCGGCCCCAATACACCTGCGCCCCACGCCACTCCGCGTCGCGGGCTATCTCTTGCAAAAGCCGCGTCTTGCCCACTCCCGCTTCGCCCTCGATCAGCACCAGCCCTCCCTGCCCGCCGATGGCCGCCTCCAGGTGAGCCAGCAGTGTGGCCCGTTCCTTCTCCCGCCCCACCAGGGGCATGAGTTCCGGCCGCTCGAAAACCGGCGCCGGTCTGACCTTCACCGGCAGATAAGGTAGGTCGGCCTCTTCGAGCCGGGCCGCAATCTCCTGAGCCAGAGTCACGGTCGCCGCCATCGGCTCGACTCCCATTTCGTCGGCCAGGATTCGACTCAGGGTCTTGTACTGCTCCAGCGCAGCGCGGTCGCGACCCAGCAGGTGGTAGAGACGCATCAACTCCTGGTGAGCGGATTCGCGCAGTGGGTCGGCAGCGACCAGCCGCCGGGCATTAGTCAGCGCCTCCTCGTATTCACCTCGCTGCTTGTGGGCTGCGACCAAGGTCTCCAGCGCGTCCAGGTACAGTTCTCGCAGCCGCTCTCGTTCCAGCAGAGCCCAATCGTCGTAGCACTCTTCGAGAAAGTCTCCCCGGTACAGCGCGATCGCTTCACTCAATTCAAGTAGACAGGTGGACAAGGGTACGGGTGCTTGGTTGTCCGTGCACCTGTGTACTTTTTCCTGGAACTCTTTCACATCGAGCCAATCGCCGGGGAGGAGATGGAAGGTGACGGCCTCTCGCTCTGTCACCAGGCGGTCGGCGGCGGTGTCCTGAGCCTGCGCCGTCCCGGGCCTGTCGAGGGGGCGAAGGGTGTGGCGAATGTGCCAGAGGGCCTGAGAGAGGGCGCGGCGAGCACGGGGGTCAGGGCGGTCAAACCAGAAGGTGCCGGCCAGGAAATCGCGGGAGAAGGAGCGGCCGGCGTGGATGATCAGGAAAGCGAGCAGGGAACGGGCCGCAGGAGAGCGGGGTAGCAGGAGGGGAGTATCATCCCAGTCTAGCTCAAGCTGTCCAAAAAGGCGGATACGCAGGGGGGGTAGAGACTTGCTCATAACTTCTTTAACGTAGGTGGTGAAGCAGCCGGGGTCCTTATCTAATGATACCACAAAGACGTTGTTTGGACAAGCGGACGTAGCCGGCCTATCCTGCAGGGTATGGTTGAACGTCCAAATCCGCGGGAGGGTGAGCGTTTTGGTGATACCTTTTGGCCGTGAGGGTTGACAATAGGCTTGGGTGAGTGTACAATAATCCGCGCCGGGCTAAAATTGTTAGCGCGCATGGGTGATAAGGCAAGCTCGGCCCACCCTCTCGCAGGTTGCGAGCCCTGCAGGAGGGACATTGCCTTGTTATGCGCGCCCGTAAAATGTCGAGGAGGCGAACCCCCATGCATTTCGAGCTCAACGAGGAGCAAAAGTTGATCCGCAAGATGGTGCGCGACTTTGCCGAAAACGAGGTCAAACCCATCGCTCAGGAGGTGGATAGAGAGCACAGATTTCCCGTGGAAACCTTTCGCAAGATGGCCAAGCTTGGCTTTTTCGGTCTGCCCTTTCCCGAAGAGTACGGGGGGATGGGAGCCGACAGCGTGAGCTATGCCATCGCCTTGGAGGAAATCTCCCGCGCTTGTGGCTCCACAGCCATCACTTTCATCGCCCAGACTTCTCTGGCCGCCTCGCCCATCTACCGTTTCGGCAACGAGGAGCAGAAGCGGAAGTACCTGGTGCCGCTGGCCAGAGGTGAGAAAATCGGCTCTTTCGGACTGACCGAGCCGGAGGCCGGCAGCGACGCCGGCGCAACCAGGACCACGGCTGTGCTGGACGGCGACGAGTGGGTGATTAACGGCCAGAAGATTTTCATCACCAATGGTTCCATCGCCGACATCGTGGTCTTCACCGCCAAGACCGACCCGGCTAGAGGCACTCATGGCATTTCCAGCTTTATTGTGGAGAAAGGTACCCCCGGCTTCCGGCCTGGCCGTGACGAGGACAAAATGGGACTGCGGGGCTCCATCACCTCAGAGTTGTTCTTCGAGGACTGCCGTATTCCCAAGGAGAACCTGTTGGGCAGTGAGGGCGAGGGCTTTAAACAGTTTCTGATCACTCTGGATGCGGGACGCATTGGCATCGGAGCTATGGCCCTGGGGTTGGCCCAGGCCGCTTTTGAGGCGGCCCTCAAGTATTCCAAAGAACGAGAGCAGTTTGGCCAGCCCATCTGCAACTTTCAGGCCGTCCAATGGATGCTGGCCGACATGGCCACCGAGATAGACGCTGCTCGCCTGATGGTCTACCGGGCCGCCTGGCTCAAGGACCAGGGAGTACATTTCACCAAAGAAGCAGCTATGGCCAAGTTGTACGCTTCCGAAGTGGCCGAGCGGGTTTGTTTCAAGGCCATTCAGATCCACGGTGGCTACGGTTACACGCGAGAATACGAGGTGGAACGCATCTACCGTGACCAGCGATTGTGTACCATTGGTGAGGGAACCAGCGAGATTCAGAGGCTGGTCATCGCCCGCGTGCTGCTGGGGTTGTGACAGCGTGTCTGAAAAATGCTCGTAGTGGTGACTTGAGTCGCTACTACGAGCGCCGCCCTCCGAATTTTCAGACACGCTCTGAGGCTCTGGGAATCGTGATTCCAGCCCACGAGTTGTGAAAGGCTCTCGGAGCGTGGACCTAAAGAGAAAGAGGCTCTCGATGCTGGCTGAGAGCCTCTGGGTTTTGCGGCCTGTCTATGGGCTTGCGCAGCAAAGCCCGGGGAGCTTGAGGGGTATCCCCTCAACCCCATTTTCCCGGCCCTGAGAGCGCTGATGGGTCTGCCTCCCATTTGGTGGGGAAGATATGGGCCTGGATTTACAATCCAGGCCAAGCGGGGGGAATGTGTGGAGGGACACCGTTCGGCTGAGCTCGAAGCCTGCTGCGCAGGCCGTCTATTCCACAATAATCTTCTCGTCAATTAGCTTCTGCTCCACCACGTTGCCGCGCGGGTTGAAGCAGAAATATTGAGCTTTGAGTTGGAATTCCACATCTATCATAGCCCGTCCGGCCCGGTTCTTTTCAATGGTGAAAATCACCCAATCGCGGTAACTTTCCGCTTTGTAAGGGTTGAAGGCGATGTGGTCCTTGGACAGGATGTGGTACTTGTTGTTCATGATGATGGCGATGTCGCACTCGTAATCCAGAGCTGAGCTGCCCCGCAGGTGATACAAGTGCAGCCGTTTGGACTTGAGGCCCTCCCGGTCGGCCGCAACGATGGCCAACACAGGAACGTTCAGCGACATGGCGATGTCTTTCAAACCCTCCACGATGATGGTTACTTTGTCGTTCTCATCAACCGCCTTTTCCGGGTAGATGGCTACCTTTTGCAGGTAGTCAACGAAGAGAGCGACTTTGCCGGCACAGGCATCGGCGATTTGTCTGGTCATCTCCCTGATGGTGTTCAGGGTCGTGACGGCCGGACTGCCTTTGACCAGTATCAACCGATCAGCGTATTTGTTGAGAGTCTTTAGAGCCTTGGCCGTTTTGGGATTCTCCGCCAGAATCTGATTCAGCCCCAGGGTCTCATCGTGCCTGACCCATTCCCTGGCTCGTCTGGCAACGATGATGTTGTGCAGGTCTTTTAGCCTCACGCCATCTTGGTAGCCATCGCTGGTGGGGTCTATGCTCTCCATGCATAACAGGCGATTCAGGAGGTGGGTTTCGGTGTGCTCATAGGAGATGTAAAAGGAGTAGAGGCCCTCATTGAGAGCCAGATTGCGCGCCATCTGGAGGGCACAAATGGTCTTGCCGATTCCCTGAGCTCCTCCCAGCAAGACCAGTTCACTGCGGCGCAAACCGCCGCCGATCATGCGGTCAATCTGGTCAAAGCCGGTGGGAATAGGTAGGTAGGCGTCCAGATCGCCCTGCACTACCATCCGGTCGGCTTCACGCAAAACCTGAGTCAGGCTGCGAGGGGCATGAACCCCCCTCTGTTTCTTCCTCTGCTCACCCCGGGGCATTACCCTGACCGCTTCCATGAGTCCCTCTCCAGAGCCCAAGGCTAGACCCAAATTATTTGACTCTACTTTAATAATATCACCCTGACCCCAGTCCTGTAAATAGGAAAAAGGTGCTAGTCACATTATAACAGAGATTCGACATTCCTGCAACTTCCCACTTTCAGGTTTATGTGGTAAAATAAATTCCGAGGAGGACAGGATGGCACATCCATTAGTGGAACTGGCCAGGGAGACTATAGAGAGTTACGTTCGGGAGAAGCGCATCATCCAACCGCCCAAGGAACTTGGGCCAGAGATGCAAGGGCGGGCAGGTACTTTCGTCTCCCTGCATGACAGCCGAGGTAACCTGCGAGGTTGTATTGGCACCATCGAGCCCCAGCAACCTACGGTGGCCCAGGAGGTTATCCAGAACGCCATCAGCGCCGCCACCCGTGACCCGCGCTTTCCTCCGGTCGCACCGGAGGAACTGGAGGACTTGGACATTAAGGTGGATGTACTCACCGAGCCCGAGCCTATTGATAGCATGGATCAACTGGATCCAAAGCGCTACGGCGTCATCGTGGAAAGCGGCTGGCGGCGGGGGCTGCTACTGCCGGACCTGGAAGGGGTTGATACGGTCGAATACCAGGTGGAGATCGCCATGCGCAAGGCTGGTATCCGCCCCGGCGAGCCAGTACAGTTGTACCGCTTCGAGGTAAAAAGGTACACATAGGATTCGCCGGGGCAGGTGCGGCCGAGGACGGGGAGCGGAGGTTATTCTTTTACAGGCTCCTTGTGCTCGTGGCGTTGATCTGCACCCGCCAACCCTTGAAGCAATTCGAGGCCGTGGGGCAAGGCTGGCAGGATGGTCTCCAGGTTCTCCCGCACAGCCTTGGGGCTGCCGGGCAGGTTGATAATGAGGGTGTGGCCACGGATGCCGGCCACGGCCCGCGAAAGCATGGCGTGGGGTGTCACCTTCAGGCTTTCAGCCCGCATGGCCTCGGTCAGGCCCGGCGTCTCTCGCTCGATGACGGCTCTGGTGGCTTCTGGCGTCACATCGCGAGGAGCAAAGCCGGTGCCTCCTGTGGTCAGGATCAGGTCCAGCCCTGCTTCATCGGCCCAGTTGATAAGGGTACTTCTGATTAACTCGATTTCATCGGGGATAATCTCGTATTTGACCAGCCTGGCCCCCAGACGCTCGGTGACTATTGCCCGGATGACGGGTCCGCTTTTGTCCTCATACTCTCCTCGCGCGCCACGGTCGCTGATGGTCAATACGCCTACGGTGATCATGGGGCTTTTCTCCTTCTTCCTCTTTCCCCTATCCTGCGCTCGGTGCCGGCCCGGAGGCGCTGGAAGTTGTCCTTGTGCAGTACTATGATCAGCGCACTGGCTGCCAGACCATAGACCAGATACCAGACAGGCTCACCGGCAAAGAGGACCAGATAAAGCGTGGCGAAAGGCAACGAGAGGGCTATGGCGAAGGACCCCAGGGAGGCGTAGCGCGAGGCGCCTGCAACCACAAGACCAAGCAGGGCGAGGAGCAGCGATAGGGGCAGGTAAAGGACGCCCAACGCCCCTATAGTGGTGGCCACGCCTCGACCTCCGCTAAAGTTGAGGAAGACGGAGAAGTCGTGCCCCAGAATGGCAGCCAGCCCGGCCAGAACTTCGGCCGAGGGCGAACCGACCAGGGCTCTGGCCACAAAAACGGCTAGAACGCCTTTGGCCGTGTCGCTCAGAACGGCCAAAATGGCCGCCCAGAGTCCCGCCGAGCGCAGGACGTTGGTCCCGCCAATGCGGCCGCTGCCCCACCGGCGCACGTCAATACCCCGCAGTCGCCCCACCACATACCCCGATGGGAAGGAACCCAGCAGGTAGCCGATAGCTATCGCCACGAGATACGATAATACGATCAAGTCAACCCTCCATCTGCCGAGCCGCTATCTGCTGCTAACGCACCGCCTCGGTAATTTGTTGCTGCCGTTCGTAGATGGGTAGCTCTGC
>JAOZOT010000600.1 GCA_029933115.1 Anaerolineae bacterium
CTCAGCCGAACGGTGTCCCTCCACCATTCTTTTCCTTCACCAAGCGGGAGAACAGCCCACCGGTTCTGCTTTCGAGGCCGGGAAGGTGAGCTTGAGGGGGGTAGCCCTCAAGCCCTCGGTGTGAGCTCGGTCGAACGCTCCCCGGGCTTCGCTGCACAAGCCCCGGAGTTTTCAACAGGGCTGGAAGACGAGGAAGGGAAATGAAGGGTTCAATACCCCAGACGTTGGGCAAGTACAAAATCGTTGAGGAGATAGGGCGAGGTGGATTTGCCACCGTCTATAAAGCCATTGACATCACTTTGAATCGCACCGTGGCCCTCAAAGTCCTGGCTGCGCCTCCGCCGGGGGATCCCACTTTCCTGGAACGTTTTTGGCGTGAGGCTCGGACGGCCGCTAACCTCAAGCATCCTAACATTGTGGCCATCTACGAGGTGGCGGAGATCGAGGGCAGACATTGCCTGGCCATGGAGTTTCTGTCAGGTCGCACCCTGGCCCAGATCCTACAGGCAGAAGGAGCATTGCCTCCAAGACGAGTGGCAGAGATCACCCGGCAACTGGCCTCAGCACTGGACTACGCTCACGCCCAGGGCTTTGTGCACCGTGACATCAAACCTAGCAACGTCATCGTGGATGATGAAGGGCATGTCACCCTGACCGACTTTGGCACCGTCAAGCCGGCCGAAGGGGCAAAGCTGACTGCTCCCTGGATGAGCATTGGTACGCCCGAATACATGTCACCTGAGCAGATAAGCGGCCTGACCATCGAGCCGGCCTCAGACATCTATTCCCTGGGCGTTGTATGCTACGAGATGCTCTCTGGCCGGGTGCCCTTCAGCGGCACCACCCCCCACGTGCTACACGCCCACGTCTACGATTCCCCCCCATCTTTGACCAAACTGGTAGCCCAAATCCCCGAAGTGGTGGCGGAGGTGATTCATCACGCTCTAGCCAAGAAGCCGGAAGAGAGATTCGCCAGTGCAGGAGAAATGGCCCGCGCCCTGACAGCGGCCGTCGAGGCCGCGGGTGAGCCTTTGGAGGCAGTCAGGGGAGAACAAGACAAGACGACCATCCCCCTCAGCGAGGAACCGACGCCCCACCTCATCAGAGCCACGGGTTTTCCCCAGCGGATGGTTGACATCAAAGCCAGGGAAGAGGCTATCAGAAGGGCCATAGCCGCCGAGAGGAAACGAACGACACCGGCTGCCGTAGAGAGGCCAATGCCCCTGCCTGGTGTGCGCAAGGGTTTCCCCAAAAGGGTGATAGCTATTATTGGCAGCGTACTGCTAGCAGTGGGGTTACTTGGCATCGGTGTCATCGCCTATCGCTCCATAACGATGTCCACAAAGCCGACACCCATCTTGCCGAGCATACTACCAACACAAGAGCCTATGGCTGAGGCAACAACAGTGTGGGAGAAAGACAATGCGGTGATGGTTCGCGTTCCGGCCGGCAATTTCTTCATGGGCGCCGGGGATAGCGATGCCAACGCCGATGGTGACGAAAAGCCCATGCGCCCCGTCTACCTGGACGAGTTTTGGGTTGACAAATACGAAGTGACTAACGCCCAGTTCGCTCATTTCCTTAATGAAGAGGGGAATCAGGAGGAGGATGACGTAACCTGGATAAAAATCGGGGGCGATGGCTCCAACATCATCTACGCAGGGGGGCAGTACAGGCCCAGGAGCGGATACGAGAACTATCCTGTGACCTACGTCAGTTGGTACGGGGCCCAGTCATACTGCCAATGGGCAGGCAAACGCTTGCCCACCGAAGCAGAGTGGGAAAAGGCCGCCCGAGGGACTGATGGCCGGCTATGGCCCTGGGGAAACGATTGGGGAGAGGACAAGGCCAATTGCAGAGACGCAGGACCTGGCCATGCGACGGCGGTGGGTAGCTATCCAGATGGAGCCAGCCCCTACGGCTGCATGGACATGGCAGGGAACGTCTGGGAATGGGTGGCCGACCGGTATCAGAGGGATTACTATCAAGCTGCTCCCAACCGCAACCCTCGGGGGCCCAACCAAGGAGTATCTCGGGTAGTGCGAGGTGGATCGTGGGCCCTCCCTCGGGGACTCGCCCGCTGCACCGCTCGCTTTGAGCTTCTCCCCTGGGTCAGGAGAGACGACCTGGGCTTCCGCTGCGCAAGTCGTAGCCCTTAAACTTCACTGCCAAGTTCCGCGCTTCAAGCTCCTCAACCACCAACACCTTCGTGCCGGGGAGGAAACACTCCCATCCCTCCTTCGGCGGCGGCTCGTCACAGCAGCGGGCACAACACCCATCCATATCACCGGGACAATAACACTCCC
>JAOZOT010000129.1 GCA_029933115.1 Anaerolineae bacterium
GTGGGAACATGCCTCACCCGATCACTTGCCCACGTTTACGTGCGGACTTACCAAATGTGCTGTCGTGTGGCGACAAGTTGGGCTTACGGAGGTGGGAGATGGCTCAAGATGTGGTAGCTCTCAAAGCCGAGATCATCTCGGCCTTGGATTTTCTTCCGCCGGAGAGTCTGCGGCTGCTGCGAGAGTTTGTGGCTTTTCTGCGTTCACGAGCCGAGCAGTCTACTCCCCAGGAGCGCGTCGTGAAGCTGGGGGGGCTGTGGGAAGGGTACACGTTTACTGAGGAGGAGATCACCGCTGCCCGGCGGGAGGCATGGACTGGTCTGGGAGAGGGTTTTGATGAGCGAGTTCGTTACTGATGTGCATCCTTTGGTTTGGCACCTCACGAGAGACACGCACCTCTCCTCGCGCTGTCGGCAAATCTTCGTTCAAGCCGATGCTGAGAAAAACGTCATCTGGGTGCCGGCTGTCGTCCTGGTAGAAGTCATCTACCTGGTGGAGAAGCGGCGGCTGCCGGAGGTACTCATTGATCAGATGTTCGCGCTTTTGGAGCCACCAGCTGTCAACTACCGGCTTGTCGGACTTGACCTGCCCATTTTGCGCACCCTTCGGAAGGTGAAAAGAGAAGCAGTGCCCGACATGCCCGACCGCATCATTGCGGCTACGGCGTTATCGCTGGGATTGCCCCTCCTGAGCCGCGACCGGGCTCTGGCGACGGTGGAAGGATTGGAGGTGATTTGGTAGTCAGAATCGTTCTGCGTTTACATGCCAACCTGCCCATAGGCAGAGTAGAAAGGACAATCTTGTGAAATCAATTAACTTGTTCGTCAGTAGCATCCTGGTGGCTTTGGCCCCGGCGATGCTGATCGGTTGCGGCCAGGCCACGCCGACCGCTAATCCCACCAGTACACCTACTCCCGTCGTAGAAGAACCGACCCCTACACCCTCCCCCATTGCCGTAGCCTCTCCCACCACTGCCCCCTCTCCAGCGCCCACAATCTCGGTAATCCCTTCCATCACCGTCACCGTAGTGGCCAAGGTCAACGATGTCGAGTTGAGTCGGGATGATTTCGAGTGGGCAGTAGCTCGCGATGCCAAGCTCGTTGCCCAGCAGTACGGCATTGATTGGAATGACCCTCTGGCTCAGAGCTTGCTGCCCGAACTCCAGCAGAACGCTCTCGAACGGCTGATCTCTCAAGAGTTGCTGCGTCAGTTGGCCGAGGCGGAAGAGCTCCTTCCAACGGAAGACGAGGTGCAGGCGGAGATAGAGGCCGCCGAGGCGCAGATCCTGGAACAGGGTGGCTTTGCAAACCTGGACGAATTCTTGGAGAGCAGCGGGCTGACCGAAGCCGACATCGAGACCATAGTCCGTGGCGGGATGATTTACGAGAAGATGCTCGACGCCCACGGCGGCCCGAAGGAGATGGAGCAGGTCCACGTCAGGCATATCCTGGTGGAGACTGAGGAGGAGGGCAATGCGGTTTTGACCAAGCTGGAGGAGGGCGAGGATTTCGCTGCTCTGGCTGCGGAATACTCTATAGACTCGGGCAGCAAAGACGATGGAGGCGACCTGGGGTGGTTTCCACGGGGAGTGATGGTGGCCGAATTCGAAGAAGCGGCCTTTGGTTTGGAGACCGGCGAGACCAGCGAGTTGGTGAAGACTGATTACGGATATCACATCATTGAGGTGTTGGAGAAGGAGATTCGCGATCTGGAGCCCCAGTTGCTGCAAATATTTCAGCAGAGAGCCTTCAATGAGTGGTTCGCTGCTCAGGAGGAACAGGCAGAGATCGAGCGGTTCGTCTCATTCGTGGAGTAGCGCTATGACTGAGCAAGGCGCAGACACATGGTTGGCAGCCTGGCGACAGGCTGTAATGGACCATCTGCCGCGCAACCGTAGGGAGGCTCCGTGGCTGTGGATTTTGGCAGCCCAGGCTGAGGCCGACCCCTCCCTGGCTCGCCGGATGGCCATCGTCGAGGTTCTGCGGGATGGTCGTCCGCATCCCGGCTCCGAGCTGCGCACAGCAGTTGAAAATCGCCTGGGGAAGGGCTGTTTCGGCGCGCAGGCAGAGCAGACGCTGGAGGCTGACATCGCCGCCCTGCGTGCCTGGGGCATCCGCATTGGCCACAGCGACTCCCCGGCAGTGGAGGGCTACTATCTTAAGGACCCGGCGGTCGTGACACCACGTCGGCGCCTCTACGAGGAGAAACCGAATCCGCTGCAGATCGAGACCTACCGGGCCTGGGACAATGCTCGCAAGATGCGGGGCATGTTCGAGATGTTCGAGTTGGCGATGCACCGCGCGCGAATGGGCGTCCGTGCTCGCCACCCTGACTGGGACGACGAGCGGGTCGAGGCCAGGGCCCGCGAATTGGTGACTCACCAACCGCTTGCCCGTGAGGATTTGTGATGCCCAATGTAGAGTTGGAGCAACACAGGGTATTTGCCGGCGTCATAGATGTCCTGGAAGCTATTGGGGTTGACTATGTCATCTGGGGTGGGGTGGCCGCTGTTGCCTATGGTGAACAGCGCTTCACCCATGACATGGACGTGGTTATCAGGCTGAACGCAGACGATGCCCACTTCATGGCCAAGGCTCTGGAGGAGGACGGCTACCACGTTTCACTGCCTTCGATGCTGGACGCTCTCTGGGGTGGATTTTTCAACGTCATCCACCTGGGGACGAACATTAAGGTTGACTTCTTTGTTCCGCGCCCTGATTCTATCTTGCATTGGGCCTTCCAGCATCGCCGGAGGCTACCTTTCGATGAAATCCGCCAAGCCTCCTACATGCCGCCCGAGTCGGTCATCCTTACCAAATTGCGAGCCTATCAAGATAGCGGTTCCACCCGGCACCTGGATGACATCGAGGGCATTCTGCGCGTGTCGGGTCCGGAACTGGACCTCGCCTACGTTGACCGCGAGGCGGCCAGGGTAGGAGTCTTTGGCACCTGGCGTGAATTGCTGGAGAAGAGCGGGCTTGTCTAGCGTTTCACTTGCCCAAAAGGAGCGAGGGAGCAAAAAGAGGCGGAGGAGTTTTCCCCTCCGCCTCTCTGATTGCAGATCGCGGGCTATCTGGTTTGCACGGATTCACCTGGCCGGCGAAAAAGGCTCAGGAGCGCCGGCGCGAACATCAGCGCCGCTAGAACCACCCAGGTGATGACCATTGGCTGTACTTGCTCGTACCAATGAAACGGCTCCGTCATCCAGGGCATCAGCCGTCCGTCCCAGTAGATCGCTACGCCTACCGTCGTCACCCCCCAGGCCAGAGTCATGCCCATCAGCAGAGCCAACGCCCGCTGCGGCGTCCTGGCGCTGCGCACGTAGGCCAGCGCACCCCCCGCCAGAACCACTGCCGACGCGGCCAGGTATGGTGCCGGATAGGGCGCAGTGACCTCGTCGAAGAGCAGCCAGACGATCAGCGGCAGACAGCCGTACAGCCCAAAAGAGAGCCTGGTCCAGTCGTGCCATACGCCCGCCGGAAGTTGGCGCAGGGGACGCCACGACCGGGTGAGCAGTAGGGCGACCGCTGCCATCATCAACAGCGGAATCCACGCCCCTGGCCCGTTGAGGATCCACACCCGCGGGCTGTTCAGTCCCATCCACCACCAGGTAGACACCAACACCAGGCCACCGTAGGGGTACGACCAGCGTGGAAAGCCTTTCGCCCACCCCACGCCCAGGCCAATCAGCAGGACAAAGTAGCAGGCCGCGAAACAATAGACCGTCGTCCCGTAGGCGCTCCATGCGAGGCGTATCAGGTGCTCATTCAGGGCCATTGCCAGCCCAAAGACCAGGAGCGGCACCATCCCGGCCAGGGCCTCGCTCCACGAACCTTGGCCGTGCACATCCCGCAGGGCCGTGCCTATTTCTCCGGCCTCGCCAAAACGTTCGATGGCCTCGCTCATGCTCGCCTCCTTTTCCAGTCCGGCCGCTTGTAGCGCCGCTGCCCGGTCCTCCAGGTGACCGCGCAACTCCTCAATGATCGCCTGCCGCGCCAGGCCGTCCAGACCGGAGAGGGCCGCCTGCACCTTTGCCAGGTAGTCGTTCAATGTTGCCATTTCTGTCTCCCTACGCCGCTCGTGGCCGCAGTCTCTGGGTCACCAACCCCACCGTTGGACCGAAAGCCAGCAGGGCTACACCGACCGCCAGCAGAATCCAAATCTGTCCAGCCTCCCCGTGGTTGGAGCGCCATTGCCAGAAGAGGCTATACTCAACGCCCGCCATCGTCCCCAGGCAGCCAAGTCCGCCGAGAGCCAGCAGCGTCGCCCGCCGCGCTGGCGGCCCGGTCACAAGGCCGTACAGCAGCCCGCCATAGGCTAGACCCAACGGCCCGGCCAGCAGCGCCACATCCAGGCGGTCAAAGGGGGCGGCCGAAGCGCAGGAGACCACCACCAGGCTGAGGATCATAGCTGTGCTCAGCCCGGCCAGTGCGCCCGGCAGGGGACCGCGCCAGCCGGCCGCCCCTAGCGCCGCTCCCATCGTCAGCAGCAGAACACTCAGGATCAGCACGTCAACTGCCGGTGACACGAGATACGGCCGGTCGTCGCCGGCAACCGCCAGCACGAACAAGACGGCCATCGCCGCCGCGCCGGTCCAGGTATATCCCCAGGCCGGCAGCCGTCGCATTGCAGCCACCGCGCCACCGGCGGCCAGGATCAGCGTGGCCAACAGCACCACGCCGACGCCGGCCGCCAACCCTGCCGCGCTGATGTTTGCCCCATAGCGGACGTGGGTGGGTCCACCGATGACCAGTCGGCCCAGGGGCACCGCCAACAGGAGGAAAACGGTGACGCTCAGGCCAAAGATCGCCGGCGGCAAAGCGGCCAGCCAGGCCTCTCGCCTCGTCACCCCGCCGTGCACCTGCTTTAACTCCCGGCCCAGCTCGGCCGGGTCGCCCAGCGCCTCTATCGCCTTTTCCATGCTCGCCTCCTTTTCCAGTCCGGCCGCTTGTAGCGCCGCTGCCCGGTCCTCCAGGTGGCCGCCGATCTCGGCCACGATCTCCCGTCGCCGGGCCTCGTCGAGATGGCCCAGCGCGGCTTCTATGGTCGCCAAATAGTGCCGTTGCCCCAACGACGATTCCTGCTTCGTTGCGTCCATCAGACACCTCATCCTGAGACCGGCCGGGGCTTCCGCTGCCCGCCGATGATCCCCAGCAGCCTCTCGATGAAAGCCGTCCATTCGGCCACCGAACCGGCCAGCACTTGGCGGCCTTTGTCGGTGATGAAATAATACTTGCGCCGCCGCGCCCCGGCCACGGTGCGCCACTCACTGCTCAACAGCCCGTCCCTCTCCATTTGATGCAGGGCCGGGTAAAGCAAGCCTTCTTTCATCGTGAAGTAGCCCTCGCTGCGCCGTTCCAGTTCCTGGGCAATCTGGTAGCCGTACATGGGCTGCTCTGCCAGCAGGGACAGAATGAGCACCGGTGTGCTTCCTTTGCGCATCTGGCGTTGAAGTTGCATAGCCTCTCCTTCTGCTCGGTAATACCTAGCTAAGCTATGCATAAGTATAGCATATATTCGGCCTGTTGTCAAGGGCTGCTACCTTAAAATTTTGGCGACGCGGGGTGTAGTACCTTTTCAGAGTGGTTTTGATATATGTCATTCTGAGCGACCGAAGGGAGCGAAGAATCCCGTTGCCGCTTTGCCCCCGCTTTTCCGACGGCGGAGAACGAGATTCTTCGCCTCCGCTGCGCTCCGGCTCAGAATGACCATATATCAGATTTACCTTGATGAAGTAGTAGTGGCGGTTTACCCAACTGCTTTGACTGAAGAATTGTATCCCCAAGGTGTGGGGATGGCGCATGGCCAATTTGACAATCTCATGACTCTGGCCTATAATTCTATCAGGGTTAAAATATGCATTAAAGGGGGGATTATTATGGCTGAAATTCTCCTTTCTCCCGATGAGTTGATCACCAGTACGAAAGCCGCCGCTCAGTTCTCCCGTCTGCTGGATAGTCTGTCTGAGCACCGCTGGTTCATCCAGCGGCGGGGCAAGATCGAAGGGGTGCTCACCAGTCTTGAGGAATACAAGCGCCTGTTGGAGCTTGAAGAACTGGTGGATCACATGATGCTGGGCCGGCTAATCGAAGAGCGGGAACGCACAGACAGCGGGTACCGCATTGGTCTGGACGAGTTGGCCGAAAAATACGACCTGGGTGGGTGAGATGTACGAGGTCGAACTCATCGAGGAGGCAGAGGCGGATTTCGCGGCTCTCGATCCGAGTCTGCGTCGTCAGGCTGAAGCGCAGATGCGTAAACTGGAGCATCACCCTTACGCTGGCGAGCCGTTGGGTCACAAAGCGGGCTACGACCTGACCGGCTATCGGGCCATCCCCTTTGCGGGTAAGCGTTATCGCGTCGTGTACAAGGTGGATGAAAAGAACGAACTGGTAACCGTCATCGCCATTGGCAAAAAGGCCAAGTTCGAGGCCTACCGGCTGGCTGACCGGCGGGCTGGCGAAGAGAAGTGAAAAGTTTGCCGACTGGAGTGTTTATCTGATAGAGCCTCATTCGGAATGACAACGTTTGTGCTCAAGCCTACCCCGTCTCCAACGTTGAGCCCAGCCCCATTGCTTTGGCCTTCTCCAGTGTCAGCGAGGCGATGGCAGCGTCCTGCACCCCCACGCCGGTCAGATCGCAGACGGTGATCTGGCTCTCGTCCGTCCGGCCGGGCACCCGTCCGATGATCACTTCCCCCAGTTCTCCGGTCACGTCGTCGGCGCCGATCACCCCCGCTTCCACTGCGTGGTGGATCTCACCCAGGCGCAGGCATTGGCTCAACCGGTCGGCGATGACGATGTCGGCCCGGGCCAGCACACCGACGTCCAGTTCTTGCTTGTCCGGCGCGTCGGAGCCCACAGCGTTGATGTGCACCCCGCGCGGCAGCCACTCGGCTCGGACCAGCGGCTTCCGGCTGGGGGTGGTGGTGATCACCAGATCGGTGTTCCGCAGGGCGGCCTCGATGTCCGGGGCGATGGTCACGTCCACCTCCAGTTCGGCCGCCATCTCATGGGCGTAGGCCTCGGCGTGTTCTAGGTTGCGGCTCCACACCGCCACCCGCCCGGCCAGCTTTCGCACTACAGCCAGAGCTCGCAACTGGTAGCGCGCTTGGGTTCCCGAGCCGATGACGGTCACCTTGTCCAACACGGGATTGGCCAGCCAGTTGGCCGCCACTCCTCCGGCCGCCCCGGTACGCAGGTCGGTCAGATAGCCGTTGTCCAGCAACAATGCCGCCGGGAAACCGGTGATGGCATCAAAGGCCATCATCAGGCCAGAACCGGTGGGCAACCCCTTGGCCGGGTTCTCCCAGAAGCCGGTAGCTACCTTGAAGACGGCGTAGGGGGCGCCCCCGATGTGAGCGCCTTTGACGTGGATCTCGCCGCTGACCTCGGGCACCTCCAGGCCGATCACGTCGGGCAGTCGAGCTTCACCCCGGGCCAGGGCGGCAAAAGCCTCCTCTATGGCTTTCATCGCTTCGGGCATGGAGACCGCCTGTCGGATCTCCTGCTCGCTCAGAACCAGAATAGACATGGGTATCTCTCCCCTCTCGCGTTAACCTCCCAACTCGACAATCAACTGGTGGATGCGATCCAGTCCTGTGCGCAAATAGTCGGGCGGCAGGCCAAAGCTGATCCGCAGGTAGCGGTCGAGGCCAAAGTGGTCACCGGGCACAATGAGTACACTCTTCTCCCGCATGAGCCGATTCACCAACTCGGTGGAATTGATGTCCAAATGATAGCGCACAAAAGCGATGGCCGCCGCCTGAGGAGGGATCACAGAGAATGTCCCTTCGTGCTCCTCCATCCAGGCGTCGAGGATGGGGTAGCCCCGGCGGATGTAGTCACGGGCGCGCCGGATGAGCCGGGGCCGCACCTCGGGCGATAGAGCGATGGCGGCCAGCCTGTTGGACAGCATGGTGGCGCTGATGGTGGTGTATTCGTGGCGGGCCCAGATCTCATCCACTGTCTCCGCCGGTCCCACCACCCAGCCGATGCGTAGCCCCGGTAGGCCATAGGCTTTGCTCAGACTGTTGTGGGCCAGCACCTTGTCGTAGCGGCCCCAGAAGGAAGGCGTCTGGGTGTCGGTCAGCCGTTCGGCGCCGCTGTACACCTCGTCGGCCAAGATCCAGGCCCCAACCCGGTCGGCGGCGGCCACGATGGCCTCCATCTCGGCCTCGGTCAAGATATAGCCGGTGGGGTTATCTGGGTTGCAGACGGCGATGAGCTTGGTCTTCTCGGAGACGACCTCGTTCAATTCGTCCAGGTCGGGGGCCCAGCCGCGATCCTCTTTGAGGTTGAAGGACTTGACCTGGAAGCCCAGATTATGGGCGATGCCCCAGACCTGCATATAGTTGGGCAACATCATCACCATCTCTTCCCCTGGCCGGAGCATAGTCTGGAGAGTGATGAAATTGGCTTCGGCGCAGCCCACAGTGACCAGTACGTTGTCAGGGGTAGCGCCGGGGTAAAGGGCAGCGATCTTCTCTCGCAATTCAACGATCCCGTTGGCCTGAGCGTAGCCCAGTTCGGTGGAGAGCAGTTCTTCAATCACCGCCGGATCATCCACCAGTTCACGGATTGTCATGGGGTGAACGCCGCTCTCCGAGAGGTTGTAATCAACGACGTTCTCCCATTTGGACATCATCCGTTCCATCAGAAAGGGCTGAAAGCCGGTTCTTTCTTCAATGGTCATGATTTGGCCTCCTTAAATTTTTCTCCTCTCTTGCATTCTCATATCCAACCACGGTTGGATAAGGGCTATTATATCACATCCGTGTCTGTAAAGCCAGTCGGAGAGACTTGACTTTACCCACATCGCGAGGATAGTGCCGAGAAGCCCCCGTGTAGCCGGGGGAGCCGTCACAGCTGACCCAGGGGAGCTTTCTCCTGGGCCGGCTGTGACTTACCCCCACCTCGCAGTGGGGGCTTCAGCACTTGTGGGTAAAGTCAATGGAGAGGTTGTCGCCCTCTGGGGGGTGCCCTCAGATGAATTGT
>JAOZOT010000601.1 GCA_029933115.1 Anaerolineae bacterium
CTAGTTCACCAATAATCCCCGCGAGGTCCCGTCCATCCACCGGGCTGACCAACTCTGCAGTGGTTGCCTTGGCCGTCGGCCCGCGTCTGGTCGGCTCGGAGCCACCCCTTGTTGCCTCCCCCTACCCCTGTGACAGTTGCTCGATCCGACGCCGGCTATTTCTCCTTCTCTCCCTCTGGCAGCTTCGCATAGACTGTTTGGTTTTTGTGTTTTTTTGGGGTGGTGTTGTTGTGTAGTCCCATATCTATGCGAAATGCAATTTCCGTTATGTCAATCTATCACCAAGAATTACAAAAAACGGCGGCGATGATCCCTTCATCGCCGCCGTTCACATCTCGTGGCTCCGGCCCGACTCACCTTACCTCATATCGCCCGTTGCCAAACACACAGGCCTTGCCGATGTGCACCAGTTGCCCCAGCAAAAGTAAGGGCCTGAACTCGGCCAAGTCTCCCCCGTAGACCGCTTCCCCGACAAATCCCCCCATTTTCATCTTTGCTTTCTGGCGACCTGAATAGCGCTCCCAGTCAACCCATCTCGTGTTGAGCCTGACACTCCCGATCTTTTTTGCTCTCTCGATGGTGCCCCGATAGTCAAATTCCCACTGCTCCCCGCAGTGGAAGTAGTAGAGCGATGAAACCCGCCGCAGGATGTTGCGCACAATGACATGGAAAGGCGGCCGGGAGATGAACCGGCCCTCGTGTTTGATCCGGGTGGGAGTCAGGAAACGCAAGGTCACTTCATCGCCGGGTATCTCCTCAGCGTGCCTTTCGATATCCTGGAAGGTCACCTCCAACTCGCTGCTGCACACCATCTCGTCGGTCGCCGAGTAGATCCGCTCCTGAGTTCTGCTGAGGGGTTGAACGGCCTCTACTTCATGCAAACTGTATTTCCCTCTCTCCCACCCCAGGCCCCGGTTCCCCAGTTCACGGAAGACCACGATAAAATATGGCAGGTAGTTGATGGCTTGGCCAACGAGGATCAGATCAAAGCTCAGGGTGTCGTCCGGCCGGTAGGTGGTGCGTCGGTCGGTGGTGTCTGGCTCGATGACAAAGGGCAGGGGGACGTCGGAATGTTTGCGGAGGACTTGAGCGTCAGAAGGAGGGGAGGTCTCAAAGATGTAGGCGTAGGGGCAGTTCTCGCGCAAGAGGCAGCCCTGACAGGTCTTGACCTCGCGCTGGAAGCAGACGACCCGCTTGAAGGTGTGGCCAAACCCACCGCGCAGGGTGCCCCCTTTGTAAGGGGGCAAGTGTAGCTCGTCCCTGGCCTTCAGGGTAAAGCGATAGCCGGCGATTCTCAACTCGTCGAGCATGAAGTGACCCGCGATCTGAGGATGCGATTCAGCGATGGCCTCTCAGCAGTGATTCGATCTGACCGACCATCTCTTGAGTCCTGGCAAGAGTCTCCTCAGCATCTTGCCTGCTGTACTCCAAGGTGGGATCAGCTATCTTACCATACTCGATATCGGCGTACAGAGATCGCTCCCGCTTGGGATATAGCTCGGCCAGCAACGCGGCAAACTCTGTGGAGAAGGGCAAATCGGGATAGAGACGCCTCTCCAGCAGGGCCTCAGCCATACCAAGTTGCCTGTGAGCGATCCGCAGGTATATCTCAGCCTGGCGTTTCAGCAAAGAGGTCTTGGCCATAGAGTAAGACCCCGTCCCTTTCCACTTCGTCAAGAAGGGGCAACTGTCCTCGCAACTCTTCAAACTGTGCTCGGCTGTAGACCAGAAAGGAGAACAATTCCCCGTGTTCCCAAAAGAGATGGCCGAATATCTCCTGGGACAACTCCTTGGTCACCTCGTGAGTTGAACCCAGATTCTCTTCAGTGATAAGCAATAGATCAATATCGTCGTATGCCCGGCTCTTGCGGGCCAGCGACCCAAAGAGCATCACGGACACCAGAGCCGGACCATACTTTCTCCGCAGTGAAACAAGAGCTTCATCCACCGCGCACAGGGCAGACTCGAAATCCCCGTCGCCAACAGTTCGTTTGAAATCGGCCCACTTGCTTCGCTTCATCTTCCTAGCTCGACGGTCAAGAGCACCTTATGCCCCGTCGGACTTAAGCGAACTCAAATTTCAGTGTGGGCAACAGTACAATCTCGCTTAGAGCCATTCTCCTCTCCAGATCTCACTCGTTCTCCATTTGCGTGAGGTATTTGCGTGTTTTCGCAAGTTCCAGCACACCCTTGGAGGGGACTGGCCGCGTTCGTCAATTCCATTTTACACCCTTATGCCCGCTTTGTCAATAGCTTGTGCGGCCGGGCTTGCGCAGCAGGCTTCGCAAGCCTCAGAGCG
>JAOZOT010000602.1 GCA_029933115.1 Anaerolineae bacterium
ACGGGATGGCTTTGTTTCTCCCCGGTGTGACGCCCCTGGAATCCTCCGGGCCCTTGTCCCTCCCGGTTCGTCTGAAGAATGGCCGTAGCGGCGACTTCAGTCGCTAATGGTCAGTGCTGTGAGGCCGAAAAAAGTCGTGACCACGAGTGCCGCTCTCCGAATTTTCAGACACGCTCTCAAGGGTGTTTTATCCAGATAGGATCCCAGTCATTGTAAGTGTTGTTGCTGATGTTCCGCTTGTTGCTGCCGTCGGCGTTCATCACCCAAATCTGACGGAGGCCGCCCTGATGCACAGCCCAATAGACGATTTGGGTGCCATCGGGCGACCAACTGGGATGCTTGTCATAGTCCGGATTGTCGGTCAGTTGCTTCTCGTCCAGAGGCTCGTTGACGTTTTGTGTCCATATATCGGTGCTGCCTCCACGGGTTGAGACGAAGGCAATGCGGTTCTGGTCAATGGGCGCCCAGACAGGTTCCTGGTCAATCGCAGCGTTGGAGGTTATCCGATAGTCAGGTGGCGTTCCGGCAACGTCAACCCTCCAAATATCAACGTTGCCGTCAATTTCCCTCACCTCAAGCCTCCACTTGCCATCCGGCGAAATGGTTTCCAAGGCCAAAGCATTGTAGTACACCGACTCATCATCCAGCCTTCTCTGCTCACTGCCATCGGGGTTCATCACGTACAGCGCCTCCCCACCTTCCCGGTCGGACCTGAAGACGATCTTGTTTTTATAGTTGGTGACGGCCACGGGGTTGGTTGGTTTTAAAGTCGGCTTGGCTGTTGGAATCGGCGTGGTTGTAGGTATTGGTCTGGTAGGAGTGGACGTTGGTGTGGAAGTCGCCTTCACCGGTGTAGGTCTGGCTGTGGGGGGAACAGTCGGCGTTGAGGCCACGGCTACAGTAGCTGTTGGCCGGACATCGGTGGACTCGGTCGTGGGCAGTGGTGTGTCCGAAGCCGCAAATATGACTGTGCCTCCGACTTCCCCCGCCACTGTGGGCTCCGCAGCGGTCGGGCTTATAGCGGCTACTATCACAATGATGGCCAGGACTATCAGTGCCAGCAAACCTATACCCAGGATGGTTATCATCAACGAGAGCCCCGAACGCTCAGGCCGTTGTTCCTCTACTACAATAGGGGTTACCGATGGCTCAGGGACGGTCACAGGCGGCGGAGGAACTGCTACAGGTGAGGGTGGAGGTGGCGGTTGCCAGCGCTCGCCGACAGGGGCTCCACACACGCTGCAGAAATGCACGTCTGGCGACAACGTGGCTCCACATTTGGCACATCTTGGCTTTTCTGGTTCCTCCACCACATCGGGGAGCGCCTCTGGAATAGTGGTAGGGGGGATAGCAGTCGGCCTATCCGCCGCAGCCACCTCAAACGCCTCGGCCAGAGCGCGGCTTAGTTCACCGGCTCGGTCGTATCTGTCCTCTGGCCTCTTGGACATGGCCTTGAGCAGGACTTGTTCCACGCTCTCCGGGATATGAGGGTTGATTGACCGAGGGGGAGGCAGGGGCTCACTGATGTGCTTCATGACTATGGCCATAGGGGTCTTGGCAGTGAAAGGCACCCGACCGGTAAGCATCTCATAGAGCACCACCCCCAGGGAATAGACATCGGTCCGGCTGTCCACTGCCATGCCCTGTCCCTGTTCGGGCGACATGTATTCAGGCGTCCCCACAAAGCCGGTGATGGTCTGCCGAGGGCTCTCAATCATGAAAGCCAGGCCAAAATCGGACAGGACGGCCTGACGCTCAGGGGTGAGAAGGATATTGGCCGGTTTGACATCACGGTGGATTATCCCTCTGTCGTGGGCATAGTCGAGCGCTTCTGACACCTCTCCGATTATACGCCGGACTTCACTAAAGGGCAGGGTCTCACCCAGCGATTTGAGCCTTTGCAACTCCTCTCTCAGCGTTGGGCCATCAATGAGCTCCATGACCATGTAATAGAGTTGCTCCTGGTGGCCGAAATCGAATATCTGAACGATGTGGGGATGACGAAGGCTGGCTGCGGCCTTGGCCTCACGCTGGAAGCGGGCCAGGAACTCCTCGTCGGCGGCCACTGAGGGGTGCAGGAGTTTGACCGCCACGTAACGATCGAGGGCCGGCTGGATAGATTTATAGACCCTGGCCATACCGCCCTTACCAATCAGTTGCAAGAGCTCATATTGGCCCAGGAATCGGCCTACCATGCTGTCTTCCATGCAAGTGTACCTCTACTACTCAACAAGTGGTCCTTTGCACTGTCACGATTGTACCACAGGCCCATCAAAAAGGCAACCACCAAGGGCCTGCG
>JAOZOT010000603.1 GCA_029933115.1 Anaerolineae bacterium
CAAATATCCGGCTCATACCAGAGGAGGCGGTGCAGCAACAGCGGGAGGCGTTTGCCGCTCTGTTGGAGAACCTGGGGCAGGCCTCGGCTACTGAAGCCAGGCGGGCCCTGGACGAGCGCGAGGAGGTCGCCCCCGAGCCAGAGCTGGACCCCGAAGTGGCAGCTCGCTTGCGCCAGCGGATCAGCGACGCCTCGACTGTGACCTCTGATTGACAGTTCTATATCATCGGTGATATAATTGTCCTGGAGACCTATGTCTTGGAAAGTCGTCTTTTATGAAGATGAGCAAGGCCATAGCCCTGTCTGGGAGTTCATCTTCAGTCTGCCGAAGAAACATCAGGCTAAGATTGTTCGCGCTTTCGACCTGTTAGAAGAATTTGGTGTGGCCCTAGGCATGCCTCACGTCAGAAACATCAAGGGGCATCGTAAGTTATGGGAATTGCGAGTGCAAGTTGCGAAGAGTGCTTACCGTGTGTTCTACTTCACTCATACTGGACAGCGTTTCGTGATGTTGCATGCGTTTCTCAAGAAGACGACAAAGACGCCACGCCAGGAAATCGAGACTGCCAAACGTCGGATGGAGGAATTGCTTGAACGGGAGGCACATAGATGAGAACGTTGAAAGACCTGAAACAGGAATTGATGGAAAATCCCGAGTTTGTGCGCGAATACGAGGCCCTGGAGCCAGAACATCAGATTGCGCGGCAATTGATCGCACTGCGGCTGGCACGTGGATTAACCCAGGCCGACTTGGCCGCACGAGCAGGTACCCGTCAAGTCAGCATCTCGCGCGTGGAGACCGGAGCGACAGTCCCTACGCTGCCGCTGCTCAAGAAACTGGCCCGGGCACTGGACGCCCATCTGGAGATCAGACTGGTGCCTAACGAGGCACGCTCACCGTAGGATGGTTATGTTTATTGGCACAGGTTATACAGACAGATTCCTGACCGAGGCTGAGGTCCACAACCTGATAGCCGAAGTACTGACGCAAGTTGACCTGGCGGGCAAGCGGGTGCTGGTCATTATCCCCGACCACACACGCACCGCGCCGATTCCCCTGTTCTTCCGGCTATTCCACGAGTTTCTGGGCGAGAAAGTCGCGGCGCTGGACTATCTGGTGGCCCTGGGCACCCACCAGCCCATGAGCGAAGAAGCACTGAACAGACTGGTTGGTGTGACAGCGGAAGAGCGGGCCAGGAGGTACGCCGACGTCCACATCTACAACCACGAGTGGGCCGATCCGGCGACCTTCACCACCATCGGCGTTATCACGGAACACGAAACACGCGCCCTGAGCAACGGGATGTTGTCGCTGGATGTGCCTGTCAGGATCAACAAAATGATCCTGGACTATGACCAACTCATCATCTGCGGGCCGACTTTCCCTCATGAGGTGGTTGGCTTCTCAGGGGGAAACAAATATTTCTTCCCCGGTATCAGCGGCCCCGAGGTGATCAATTTCACCCATTGGCTGGGGGCTGTCATCACCAGCATGGAGATCATCGGCACCAAGCATACTCCGGTGCGGCAGGCCATTGACCGGGCGGCCTCGTTCATTAATGTGCCCAAGCTGTGCTTCAGCCTGGTCGTCTGTGATGAGGGACTGGCCGGACTGTTCATTGGCACACCGGAAGAGGCCTACGAGCACGCAGCCGACCTTTCGGCCAAACTGCATATCATCTATGTGGACAAACCCTTCAAGCGAGTGCTGTCGGTCATGCCAGAGATGTACGACGATCTGTGGACGGCGGCCAAGGGGATGTACAAGCTGGAGCCGGCCATCGCCGACGGCGGCGAGGTGATCATCTACGCCCCCCACATTACCGAGGTCTCCTACACTCACGGCCGGATCATTGACCAGATCGGCTACCACGTCCGCGACTACTTTCTGAAGCAGTGGGAACGCTTCAAGGACTATCCGTGGGGCGTGCTGGCCCACTCCACCCACCTGCGGGGCATCGGCACTTTCGAGAACGGGGTCGAAAAACCGCGCATCCAGGTGACGCTGGCCACAGGCATCCCAGAGGAACGGTGCCGACGCATCAACCTGGGCTACCTTGATCCGGCAACGATTGACATAGCCGAGTGGGAGGGACGGGAGGACGAGGGGATTCTGGTGGTGCATAAGGCGGGGGAGATGCTGTATCGCGTGTAGCGTGTTACATGTTGCGTGTTGCGTGGTCTGAGAGGAAGATACGATGACATACGATACGCACCACGCATCACGTACCACGAAATATACCGTTTATGTAAAGAATAGAATAAGGAGTAGAACCATGACCAACTGTGATTTCGGTTT
>JAOZOT010000604.1 GCA_029933115.1 Anaerolineae bacterium
GCTGCTCCGCCGGCCCGCACTTTCAAATGGACGGCTCGGCCACCTTTGACGGTGCATTTCCTCCGATCCACCTCCAGCCACGATGCCCCCGGAACCACCTGCACGCGCTCTGCACCGTAGCCCTCGTTCTCCAGAATCAACTCCAACTCAGACGGCCCGGCGCTCCTGAAGGTCAGGGACTGCGGGCGGACGACCAGGTGTGGCACCAGAACCACGTCCAGGTGCACCCCAATCTCCTCGGTCCCGCCGTTGCTTTCCACCAGTAGTGCTCCGGCTACATCGTTCGCCCCTGGTCGCAACCCCTCAGGTACGGCCTGCACTTGGACTTGTAGCAAGGCACCGGTGGGGCACTCGAAGGCCGGGGGGTCAACGGTCAGCCAGGAAACCTGCGGGGTGACGGTGCCGCGCAAGGGGCCCACTCCCCGGTTGGAGATACCCAGCCATTGGGCGACAGGGGCATAATTCTCGCTGGTGCCCAAGTCCAGTTCTAGGGCATCTACCATCAGAACCGGCGAGGACACGGATACACTGGCAAAAATCTCGGCTTGACCACCATTGCTGCGGATGGTCAGCCAGGCTCGATCTGCTTCACCCTCCACCGCCAGTGCATAGGCGCTGACAGTGACAGTGGATTCTTGGCCAGGAGGACACACTCCACTCGTGGGCACAATCTCCAACCACGTTCCACGGTTGTCCACTTCCCAGTGGAGCTCGCCGGTGCCGGCGTTGGCAATGGCCAGGCTCAATGTGGCCACCTCCTCCCGGCCAATGAGGCCAAAGTTCAGGCTGCGGGGCTCCACGGACAGCCGGGGGAGCAATACGACAACGTGGGCGGCCACGGCTTGCTCCTCCCCATCGCCACGGATCAGGATAGCCTCTTCTTCCAGCCACTCTCCGCCTTCGGTGAACAGGGATGCGTCGAGGATCACGCTCACAGGGATAAAATGGCCCGGCAGGCAGAGCAATTCGTCCGGCTCAACCGAGAGCCAGGGAACGCCGGCCATGATCTGCCCCTGCCAGGGCAGCGAGCCCCGGTTGCCTACGGTCAGGGTTAGCTCGACGTGCTCTCCGGCCGGGACAGCCCCAAAATCGAGCGCCGATGGTTCGATCACCAGTTCGGCGGCCAACACCTCCACCGACGCCGATAGAACCTCTCTCCCGGCGTTGGTCTCCACCGTCAGGGCTGATTCCTCGTAAGTATCGCCGCCCGGAAGGCGCACAGTGTCGCCGATCACATTGAGGGTGCACGATTCCCCGGGTGGGCAGCGGAGGACTTGGGGCTGAACAGCCAGCCAATCTACCTGGCTGGTGATCCTTCCCTCCAGCACAGCGGTGCCCTTGTTGACAATGTGCAGCGTCCGCTCGAGGCTGGCTCCCCGTTCGACGGCCCCGAAATCCAAAGAGGTCACATCCAGCTCCAAGCTGGGTTCGGCCCAGGTCCAGGTCACACCCACTCTGGCCTGACCGCTGTCGCTGTCCACGGCCAGTGCCCCGCCCTGAGCCTGACGAAGGGCCCCGTCCTGGGCAGTGGTCCCTGGAGGCACGCGGGAGGCGAGCAATTCGACAGCGATCTGAGCCGAAGCTCCGGCCGGGCAGTCGAACTCGGGGTTGCGCACCCGCAACCAGGGCACCCGGCTGGCCACCGTACCTGACAACCGGCCACCGCCCTGGTTGGTCACGGTCAGGCGGGCCACTCGGACCGCGCCCCTGGGAACCAGGCCGAAATCCAGCGTATCCGGTTCGACGGCCAGGATGGGGGCCGCTGCCGTGGCTGAAGCACCCACCCAGGCACGGCCACCGTTGCTCTCGATGAGCAGGACTTGAGGCGAAGAGGTGGTTCCGGGCGGCAGCCGCCGGCCCCGAGCCTCGACGGTCACCTCGGCCACAGCCCCCGCTCGACAGCCAAAGGTCTGAGGTCGGACTGTCAACCAGGGGACACGGCTCTCCACCCGACCGGTCAGGTAGCCTTGGCCTTTGTTGCGCAGGTGCAGCGTGGTCCGCGCTTTCATGTTGGCTTCAATGGTGCCGAAGGGGAGATAGCTGGGTTTCACCTCCAGGCTGGGTTGGATGTCAATGGCTCCCATCTCTTCCAGCCAGGCGGCAAAAGCGGCTTGGCGAGCGATCTCGCTCTCCCTGGTGAGGGGAGCGTCGCTGATTATGCGCTCCCGGACGGACTCGGTGCGCCCGGCAGCGTCGTCCATCTCCAGAGCGGCCTGACTCTGTCCGGCAGAGCGCAATCTCTCTGCGCTGTCCCGCAGCCAGTTTGTGATGCGGCCATCGGCCAGGGCCATCAGGCC
>JAOZOT010000605.1 GCA_029933115.1 Anaerolineae bacterium
AAGTGTTACTCCATTCGTTGCTGGCAGGCGCCGCCGCATTGCATACCGATGTGTAACCCTGTCAGGGATAGAACCCTGAAATTGCCGAGAAAGCTGACTTTAGTGGGGCAACCTGCCCAACTACGATTATTAAATGCAGAGCTACTTCGATCATATCTGAAGGGAGCAGATGATCATGGATTATATCGAAAAACTTAAAGAGATAGTCGGCGCGGAGAACGTCAGGGACGACTTGGTCGAGCGCCAGGCCTATTCGCGGGATATGTCGGTCCATGTGGGTGTCCCCGATGTCATCGTGTTCGCTCATTCGACGGAACAAGTCTCAAAGATTATGGCCTTGGCCAATGAGCAGAAGATACCGGTCATCCCCAGGGGGTCGGGAAGCAGTGTGACAGGGGCCGTATTGGCTCCCACAGGAGGTATCGTCCTGGATCTGTCCAAAATGAACCGCATTAAGGAAATCAATCGGGAGGATGGGTACGCGGTAGTAGAGCCCGGGGTGATCTTGAATAACCTGAACGCTGCCCTGGCTCCTACCCATTTCTACCCCCCTGACCCCAGCAGCGGGCCTCTGGCCTCCATCGGAGGCACGGTGAGTACCAATGCCAGCGGCGAGCGCGCCGTTAAATACGGGGGCACCAAAGACTGGATCCGGGCTCTGGAGGTGGTGTTGGCCGATGGCCGAGTGCTGAGGACTGGGACGGTGGTCCCCAAGAGTTCCTCCGGCTTTGACTTGACTCGCCTCTTTATCGGCTCGGAAGGGACGCTGGGGGTGGTCACCGAGGTCACGGTCAAGATTCTGCCGATGCCTGAATATGTGGCTTTTACCGCTGCCCGTTTCAAGAACCTGGAAGACGCCGGAGACACGGTGACCGAGATTCTGACCAGTGGCATCCTCCTTTCAAAGTGTGAGATTCTGGACTCGGTTTCTCTGGGGGTGGTCAAAGAGGTCATGGGCCTGGACATCCCAGAAGAGGTGGGCTGTATGCTCTTCATTCAGGTGGATGGCCACAAGGCTGTAGTTCAAGACCAGATGAAGCAGATTGATGAGATAGCCGAGAAGCATAACACCCTCGGCCTGCAATGGACTGATGACCCCAAGGAGATGGCAAAGATCTGGGAGGCTCGCGGGGGGCTGGTAGCTTCTCTCTCAAAGATGGTCAGGGGCGAACGACTGATTCCCATCGTTGAAGATAGTGGCGTGCCCATCACCAAGATACCGGCTATTATTAAAGCGGTCCAAGAGATCGGGGAAAAGTACGAATTCCCCATCGCCTCCTTCGGCCATGTGGGCGATGGGAACATCCATCCGGTGCTCGTCATGGACCCACGAAAGAAAGAGCATTGGGAAAAAGCCCGCCATATCACCAGCAATCTAATAGACCTCACTATCAAACTGGGAGGTACACTCACCGCTGAGCACGGCACCGGCATGGCCAAGTCGCCCTTCATCGGTCGGGAAATGGGAGAAGTGGGCATAGAAGTCATGCGCGCCATTAAAAAGGCGTTGGATCCCAACAACATCCTCAATCCGGGCAAGATGGGCTTGGATGATGTGGTCAAAGACATCTATGACTACTTTGCTTTCACCGACCTCCTTGAAAGACCGGACGAGGTCAAAAGCTACGGCACACCTATTGACAACGAGGTGATGGCCTGCATCCAGTGCGGCTTCTGTCGCCTGGGGTGTCCCATCTTTGCCGAGACTGCTCTGGAATCGCGCAACGCCCGAGGCCATGTCATCCTGGCCTACAATCTGATGACCGGAGCCATCGAGCCCTCCGAGGAACTGGCGGCCAGCTTCTATCAGTGTACCACCTGCTTGAATTGCAAAGCCACCTGCCCGGCCGGCATCGTCGTCTCCGACATCGTCGAGGGGGCACGCCGACGGCTGGTCCAAGAAGGTTATCTGCCAGACGTCTTTACTCCTATGCTAGAGAGCCTGAAAGCGCAAGGCAACCCCTTCGGCGAACCTCCAGCAGGCCGCACAGAGATCTATCCGGCCGGCTTCGAGGAGAGGACTGTCTCTCCGGAGAAAGCAGACGTCTTGCTTTACCTGGGCTGCGTGGGCTCCTATCAGGACTTGTACATCGTGCCCAGCATGATGGAGTTGATGGACAAGGCCGGAGTGAACTACGCTGTCCTGGGAGATAGGGAGCATTGCTGTGGCTACGTGGCCTATCTGATCGGCTCTGATGACGTCTTCGAGGGCTGCCTGGAGAAGAACAGCGCCATGTTCTCCCAGATGGGGGTCAAGCAAATCGTCACCACCTGCGCCGGGTGCTACAAAACCTTC
>JAOZOT010000606.1 GCA_029933115.1 Anaerolineae bacterium
CCCCCGTGGCCTTGCAGCATTTCCACGGCGTTCTCAAGGATCAAGCGCAACACCGAGGGCAGGTCGAGCTTGGAGGTCATGGCTCGACTGATTTGAAGCAGATACTCGCGCTGGCGCAACTGGTAGTCCTGCATACTTTTACCCTACTCTTCTACTATACATCATTTCGCTCCTTAAGTCAACCAGAGTAGCCTCTCTACCTTGCCTCTGCCACCGGAATCCCATCCAACGGCTCCAATGCCTTCCCTTTTAGCTCGATCTGGGGTATAATATTGTACGTCTTGGCCTGTTTTCCACACCGTTCGCGGCCGATTTGCAGCACGGGGTAGCGCAAGACCTGCCCCTACCACATCCAGAGGCAAAGGATGGATGAGAAGGCTTTGATTGCCACCGCCCAGCGGGGCGAGGTTGGTGCTTTCAATCAACTGGTGCTAATCTACCAGAGCATGGTCTACAATCTGGCCTATCGCATTCTGGGCGATGCTGAAGCTGCGGCTGATGCCAGCCAGGAGACCTTTTTGGCAGCCTTCCGTGCCATCAAAAAGTTCCGGGGCGGCTCTTTCAAGGCTTGGTTGCTGCGCATAGCTACCAACGCCTGCTACGACCAACTGCGTTACAAGCAGAGGCGGCCAACTAGCTCCCTGGAAGCCCTCCTTGTAGAAACTGATAACCCTCCATCCTTCACCGATCCAACCGAGGGGCCTGAGGATTACGCCCTTCGCCAGGAATTAGGCCAGGTCATCCAGGCCGGCCTGAATACTCTACCCCCTGAGCAACGTATCGTCCTGGTCCTGTCCGATGTCCAGGGCCTGAGCTATCAGGAGATAGCCGAAGTCACCCGGTCCTCTCTAGGCACAGTCAAGTCACGGCTGAGCCGGGGTCGGGCCAAACTGCGGGATTATCTTCTGGAGCAGAGGGAACTTTTACCGGCCCGCTACCGTCTTAGAAGCAGGGAGGGCACACGCCAGGCCCGGGGAGCCTGAGGGTATTCCCCCTCAAAACCCCGTTTTTCCCTTCTCCTGAGAGCAGGGTTGGTGGGCCAATGTCCCCCATGAGGGAAAGGGGAGATTAGATGGACACTCTCGGCCTACTGCGCAGGTCAGAGAAGCTGTAAACAAAAATAGAGGGGAGACCACGGACGTCCTCTTGGGCATCCTGGAGTAGCTGTCATGTCTGATTTTGGAAAAGCCAAAGCTGAGCACCGGCGCATCAGAGAGATGCTCTCGGTTTACATAGATGGGGAACTGTCACCCAAGGATCGGGCCAAGGTCGAAGAGCATTTGGCCGAATGTGCCGATTGCACCTGGGAGTTGGAAACCCTGCGCCAAACGGTGGATCTGCTGGTAGAGCTGCCGAAGGTGCCTGTGCCCCGCGCTTTCACCATCCGCGAAACAGATCGTCCCAGGCGAGTCAGCCTGTTCCAGACGAGGTGGGTCTATACTTATCTCAAAGGGGCCACCGCTCTGGCTGCTGCCCTCCTGATCCTCGTACTGGCCGGAGATGCTTTGTTCCAGCTCCAACGGGCTGTTACCGGCTTGGCGCCGGCCATGGCTCCGGCCAAAGAGGTCGCTGCCCCGGCCACTGCTCCCACCGTGGTAGCCATGCAAAAAGCACCGGAAACAAGCCCTCCTGAAGAGGGTTTGGACGAGGCGGAGGTGACCACTTATGCCGAGGGTACGCCCTCGCCTCTCCCCCATGAGGAGAAAGCTTTTGGTGCTGCGCCTTCGCCTACAGTGCCCGCTGCGGAGAGCGAGGCTCCTATGACCCGCGCCGGTGCCGCAGCCACCCCCCCGACCACATCAGCGCCATTGGTGGGCAGGGCCGAGGCCACCAGCACACCATTGCCCACTGCCGTCATAGAAGCTCCCGCCGAAAAGGTTTCCGAAGCCCCGCCGGCGCCGGCTGCCGCTCCAATGGTCGTCCCACAGCCACAAATGACGGCTACCCAGACCCCTGCCGCGCTCTCAGCACCGACCAGGGCTACTCCTCTGGCCACGCCGGTCCCCCTGGCCACCGCCACATCTACGGCCACGCCCGTCAGCGTGGCCAGAGCCCCAACCGAGGTCCGCCCCACTGAAGAAAAAGGCGCCTTGGCTGGACCCTCAGCGAGGCCCCAGGGGCCCCGGCTGACAATGCTGCGCGTGGTCGAGGCTTCCCTCTGTCTGGTGGTGATGGTTCTCATTACGGCGACACTGATTGTCAGACGAGGCCGCGCCATTTGAACGCGGAGGAGCGGAAGGCCGGAAAGCGCGGAGAGGGGAGGGTGCGGATTTTGAACGCGGAAACGC
>JAOZOT010000607.1 GCA_029933115.1 Anaerolineae bacterium
GCCGACTGCGCCGGCGTGCCTTCCGCGCCCTCCATCATTCCGCGTTTCCGCGTTTAGTGTTGGAAGTAGGAGTGGGGACGGGGGCCAATCTACCTTTCTACCCGGCCGGCGGCCGCGTGGTAGCGGTGGACGCCAGCGCCGAGATGCTGGCGGTAGCCCGCCGCCGTCAGACACGCGCCGCAGTACAGTTGAGCCAGGCCGACGTCCATCACCTGGCCTTTCCCGATGCTACCTTTGATGGGGTGGTTGGCTCCTTCCTTCTTTGCAACGTGGCCGACCCCCCGACCGTCTTGCAAGAGGTGCGCCGTGTCTTGCGCCCTGACGGCCGGCTGCTCCTGCTGGAGCATGTGCGTGGGGCCCATCCCTGGGTCGCCCGCCTGACGGACCTTTTGGATCTGCCCTGGCACGCCTGGAGCCGGAGCTGCCACCTGAACCGAGAGACCGAGGCAGCCGTGGCTGCTGCCGGCTTCACTATCACCCGCAGTGAAAGGTACGCCCTGGGCATCGTCCAACTCATTGAGGCTGTTGTAAGAAAGCCATTACGATGACAGCAAATCGCGCTCAATTTCTTCGATCAAGAATGGCAAGTTGGGGCGATCAAAACTGATGCCCGGAGCAGGGACGCGGTTGTGTTTGATGTCGGGCAGAACGTGCCTGTGGTGGGGATGGGTGCTGGCTAATTCTGGAATGTGGGGATGCTCGAAGGGGTCATACCAATATAACTTTTCTCCGCCTCGGTAGACCTCGTAGCTATAATTGAGGATGTGACCGGTATCGAAATCAAGGAGCTCCCACACATCCAGAATGATGTCGTCAAGCAAGACCTGGCCTTCCAATTTAGCCATGGTGGCGCCAATGGGGATCAGCACCAAGGTCGAGCGCTGGATACGAGGATACCGGTCCTGAAGTGAGTAGACCAACTCGTTGTAGGTTTGAAAATCGAGTGGTGACACCACTATGCTCCGGCAGACGATTGGGGTGTGAGAAGCAGCGCGCCGATTCCCGATGTCTCACGCAATTGGCGCAGATAAGCATACATCATGTCTCGGTAGCGGGCCTCGCGCTCAAGTTTCGCCTCATAATACCCTACCCACTCGATGAAATCGCGGGTTTGTTCCAGTTCGCCCGCTTTGTAGAGGTGATAGAAGTCGTCAGAAAGCAGGCCATAGCGTGTTTCCAATTGGGCCAACTCTTCGTTCAGGCCATGGATGTCCTGGATAATCTCTACTAATGTCATTGTTGCCTTCCTCAGTTTACATCCCCAAACTTACGCCTCTATCATGCATAGCAGCAGCTTGAATTATACCATTCCGACGGCCATTTGACAAGGACAAGCTGCCGGCCTGTCTTGCATCTACAATGGCCAAAGAGCGAACCCGACACCCAGGCCCAGCAGTGCGATCACCAGCAGCCCATCGGCTCGTTGAAAACGCACGGGCTCTCCCCTTCGTACCGTGGGGTCAAAGGCGCGAGCAGCGGCGGCATTGACCACATCGTCGCTGTATCGCAGGGCGTTGGCCATGACGGTGATCAGAAACAGCTTGAGAGCTTGCCAGGGACGACGGCGAAACCCGCCCCGCAAGCGCAAAGTGTGGTAGGTGGCCGTGGCGTTCTCCTGCAGAGTGGGCAGCAGGTTCAGAGCCACCCCCAGAGCGAACCCCAACCCTTTCAGCCCCACGGTCTCGAAAAGCCGGGCCATCTCTGAAACAGAGAGGGCCCTAAGGGCCACGCTGAAAGCTACGGTCAGGCAGAGGGCTCGCAAAGCCATCCACAACCCTATCCAGAACCCCTCTCGCGAGAGGCGCAACCACCCCCAGGCCAGGTCCTTTTCACCCAGCACCAGGGGGCCGAGGGCCAGCACCGGGAGGATCAGGGTCCAAAAGCGGGGACGACGCAGAGGGCGCAGCCCATCACCGCCGCTGAGGAGGGCGAAGAGGAGCACGCTGCCCAGCAGCAACGTCACCCGCCGGTCTGGCAGCAGACCGATCAGGAGCAGTGTCCAGAGTAGGAAGACGAGATAACCCCAAGAGCTCATATCGAATCACAAATCTCGTCATCCTTCTCTCGCCAGCCGCTGTCGCACTGCTCCGCCCAGGTCCCAGGCCAGCCAGCCGGCCACTGCTCCGACAACGAGCCTGATGACAAACAGTATCACCAGGATGGCGATGCTGTAGCGGACATCGAGGCCCAGCAAAGCACTGCCATCTTTGACCATCTTCACCGCTACTTCAGAGATCCCTTTGCCGAAGAGCAGGCGCATCATCACGAACTTGTGGAAAAAGTTCC
>JAOZOT010000608.1 GCA_029933115.1 Anaerolineae bacterium
CCTGCGCCCTCGGAGTGGGGCAGCCTGCCCAACCACGATTGAGTGCAGAGCTACCTGCAACTGAATTTGGAAGAGAAAGGTTTTGTGTATTTTATCACAAATTCTCTATCTAGGCAAATCTCGCCGCCCTTTTGGTCGCTTTTGGCTCAAAGCCGCCGCATTGTACTTTCTCAGCAGGCATGATATAATCTACCCGGACTCCGATCTACCTCTCCTCACGCGGTATCCAACTTGACAAAATACGGCAACTTGCGTAAACCGACGAAGAATGAAAACCAGCGATTTCGACTACGAATTACCTCAATCCCTTATCGCCCAGACCCCTATCGAGCCTCGTGATGCCTCACGTCTGATGGTGCTCAACCGGCGGACGGGAACCATCGAACACCGGCATTTCCGAGACATTCTGGATTACCTGCAACCGGGCGACGTTTTGGTCTGCAACGAGAGCCGCGTCATCCCGGCCCGCCTCTATGGTCGCAAAGCGCCCGGGGGAGGCAAAGTGGAACTGCTCCTCGTCACCAAACGGGGAGAGAATCTGTGGGAAGCATTGGTCAGAGGGCGGAAGGTAAGAGCAGGGACGAAGATAGAAATAGAGGCCAGGAGGCAAAGGGATAAGAAGTTACCCCCTACCCCTGGCGTCGTCGCTGAGGTGATAGGCGAGACGAAAGCTGGCGGTCGGCTGATTCGATTCGACAGACCCATCGAATCGTTGTTAGACGACCTGGGCGTCGTGCCCCTGCCTCCTTACATCCACGAACCGCTCTCAGACGCTGAACGCTATCAGACCATCTACGCCCGCGTCAGGGGGTCGGTAGCTGCTCCTACGGCCGGTCTGCATTTCACTCCCAAATTGATTGACAGAATACGCCAGAAAGGTATCGAGTTCGCTTTTGTCATCCTCCACATTGGCCTGGACACCTTCCGACCGATCAGGGAAGAGCGGGTGGAAGACCATCGCATCCACACCGAGTACTGCGAACTCAGCCCCGAGGTAGCCAGGCAACTGAACAGAGCCAGAGCCGAAGGACGCCGCATCATCGCCGTAGGCACTACCTCGGTCAGAGTTTTGGAGACAGCAGCCCAAGCAAGTGGCGACCCCCATAGTCCGGGCGCACGTGCTAAAGTGGCCACCCCAAGCTCAACTCGTGACCTGCCGAGTCCACTCGTCCCCTACTCTGGTTGGACCGACCTTTTCATTTATCCGGGCTACCAGTTCCGCGCTGTGGACGCCCTCCTCACCAACTTTCACCTGCCGCGTTCAACGCTGCTGCTGCTCGTAGCTGCTTTCGCCGGCAAGGACACCATTGACAGAGCTTACCAAGAGGCAATCCGAAAGGAATACCGCTTTTATAGTTTCGGCGACTGTATGCTCATACTATAACAGGCCAGCAGGTTCGATGGCCCACTACACCGTTGACCCCGGCGAAACCCCTGCAAATGTTTTCCCTTCTCCCTGATTTATGCTATAATAACCATAGTTTGGCCAATAGGACGTGGTCCAAAGCAGAGCCAATGATCAGCCTGCAAAGGGAGGAATGTAATTGTGCTTCTCAGCAGTATAGCTTTCCTAGTTGCCTTAATCATAGGAGTCACCGTTCACGAATGTGCCCACGCCTGGATGGCCAATCAGTTGGGCGATCCGACGGCGCGCTTGATGGGGCGGATTTCCCTGAACCCTGTGGTCCACTTCGACCCCTTGGGAGCTTTGATGATGGTCATCATGGCCTTCCAGCACGTGGGCATCGCCTGGGGTAAACCGACTCCCGTCAACCCTTATCATTTGCGCCACGGGCCACGAGTTGGCATGGGCATGGTGGCGTTGGCCGGCCCTTTGTCCAACTTGCTCCTGGCCACCGTGGTGGCCGTCCCTTTGCGTCTGGGCCTACTACCCTTAATGACCGTACCAAGTTTGGCGAGGGATATTCCAGGGCTTCTTGGCTTGTTGGTTACGACGACGGTCATCGTTAACATTGGCTTGACCGTCTTCAACCTGCTGCCCATACCCCCCTTGGATGGGTTCAGTGTCCTGATGGGCATCCTCAGTGCTATCAGGGCTCGCTGGGCCTACGAATGGTCTTCCACCTTGGCCCGCCTCGAATCTCAAGGAATGATGGTACTTTTCTTCGTCCTTATGTTTGATATAGTGGTCGGTAGACTAGTGGGCTTTAGCCTGCTGGGTCTCATCATGAGACCACTTACTGATCTGCTTACATGGTTCATCTTAGGTTTCAGATATTGAGGAGAAAGGCATGTCCAAACCACGTATTGCTATAATC
>JAOZOT010000130.1 GCA_029933115.1 Anaerolineae bacterium
CGCGTCTCCTGGAGCAGGTCCAGAGTGCGCTGGATGATGGTCAGGGTAGAAAGGCCCAGATAATCCATCTTCAGCAGGCCGATGTCCTCCAGAATTTCCATCGTGTACTGGGTGATGGCTCCCGCCCCTCCTTTGGTGGGCCGGTGCAGGGGGGTGTAGTTAACCAACGGGGCATCGGCAATGACGATACCGGCGGCGTGGGTGGAGGCGTGACGGGCTACCCCCTCCAGACTTCTGGCCGTATCAATAAGCTCTTTGATGTAACTTTTATCTTCATCTGTGCTTTCATACATAGCCCGCAACTCGGGCACCTTTTGGAGGCCATCGTCAATCTTGACCTTGGGGCCGAAGGGAATCAGCTTGGCCACGCGGTCCACCTCGGGCAGGGGCAGATCGAGGGCCCGGCCGGCGTCGCGGATGGCCGCCCGCGCGCCCATAGTGCCGAAGGTGATGATCTGGGCCACCTTGTCCTGGCCGTATTTCTCAATGGTGTATTGGATCAGTTCGTCGCGGCGGTCGTCGGGAAAGTCCATGTCAATGTCGGGCATAGTCACCCGTCCGGGATTGAGGAAACGCTCGAAAATCAGGCCATGAGCTAAGGGATCCAGTTGGGTGATGTCCAGACAATAGGAGACCAAGCTGGCCGCCGCCGAACCCCGCCCTGGCCCGACCATGATGCCCCGACTTTTGGCTTCACGCACCAGGTCCCAGACGATCAGAAAATAGGTGTCGAACCCCATGCGGTGGATGAGGTCCAGTTCATACTGGAGGCGGGCCTCCAGTTCCGGGGTGACGACGGCGTAGCGGCGTTGCAGCCCCTCCCGGCAGAGGTGAGCCAGGTAGCTCTGCGGGGTGTATCCCTCCGGCACTTCAAAGACAGGCAGGTGGTAGCCCTCAAAATCCAGGCTCAGGTCGCAGGCTTCGGCAATGCGCAGGCTGTTCTCCAAGGCTTCGGGCCATTCGGGGAAAAGGGCGGCCATTTCCTCAAAGCTTTTGAGGTAGAAACTCTCATCGCCCATAGTCATGCGCTTGGGATCGTTAAGGGTGGTGTTGGTCTGGATGCAGAGCAGCACCTCTTGGGCATGGGCCTGTTCAGGCAGCACGTAATGGACGTCATTGGTGGCCACCAGGGGAATGTCCATTTCCTCACTGAGGGCCACCAATCCGGCGTTGACCTGTTCCAGCTCAGGCAGGCCCTCGTGTCTCTGCAACTCAAAGTAGAAGCTGTCGGCTCCGAAGGTGTCCCGATACCAGGCAGCCGCCTCCCGCGCCTTATCCATCTGTCCATCTTTGATCAGACGCGGGATCTCGCCCGAACCGCAGCCGGTGAGGGCGATGAGTCCCTGGGCATGTTGCCGCAGGTACGGTTTATCCACCCGGGGTTTGTAGTAAAAGCCCTCCAACTGGGCAGCGGTAGCGATTTGCAACAAGTTTTGGTAGCCGGCCTTGTCTTTGGCCAGGAGGACAATGTGGTGAGGGCTTTTGTCCTTTTGAGGATCTTTATCGCTCATGCGGCGGGGGGCGATATACATCTCCACACCGATGATGGGCTTGAGGCCATACTTTCTGGCCTTCTGGTAGAATTCGACGGCCCCGTACATTACCCCGTGGTCGGTGATAGCCAGAGCGGGCATCTCCAGTTCCTTGGCCCGTCTGACCAACTCCTCGGTGTGCGCCAAGCCGTCGAGGAGGCTATAGGTGGAATGTACATGCAAGTGGACGAAACCTGACATGCGTGCTCCCTCTTTCAAGACCTGCCAGGTTGCGCAACCCGGCAGGTCTGGCTATCTCCCGATTTCCAGAATCTCGGCCACACCCGATTCAGCATCCATGAGAAGCACACGGTTGCGCAGAGGCTCCCCTGTGCCCAGCAGGATTTTGATGACCTCTTGGATCTGCCAGGCAGCGACCATCATGGGGGTGGCGGCCGGGTTGCCCAACTGGGTTTCAATCCCCCGTTCAGGGACATCACCGCGCCCATAGATGGCATAGAGCCCCTCATCGCCGGGGAAAACGGTCATCACCTGCCCGATGTAGCCCCCAATGGCCCCGTGAACTATGGGTATACCCAGGCTTTGAGCTACTCTTTGCAAGGCGAGACGCGTGGGAAGAGTATCCAGAGCGTCCACCACCACATCGGCACCGGCCAACATCTCTCTCATACTCTCCCCGTCGGCCATCACCGGGTGAATAGTGACCTCGGTGGCCGAATTGACCCTGGCCACCCGCTCCTGTGCTGCCCTGGCCTTGAGTTGGCCCAGATTGGTCTCGAGGCACAGGGCCTGACGGTTGAGGTTGTTCTCCTCAAAAGCGTCACCGTCAATGACAATCAGATGGCCGACGCCCATCCGGGCCAACCCTTCGATGATCCACCCTCCCAGCCCTCCGCAGCCAACGATGGCTACCGTAGACTCCAGCAATTTGACCTGTCCTTCCCACCCGACCGTGCCCTGGTTGCGCTCGTAGCGGGCGGGCAGAATACGGGCCTTTAGGGCTCGAATCTCGACTTCGCGCACCGAAAGGCCCCATTCGCCGGCCAGTCGCCGCACTGCGGAGAGCGGAAGGACTCGCTTCTCCTTCCCATCGGGGGCGACAACAGAAGTGGCCAACTGCTGCATCTGCTTCACCGGATCTGTCATTGGCCCTCCTCACGCTTCACTCTTCACTCCTCCGCCGTTACCGGCAAAGTGAAGGTGAAAGTGCTGCCCTGGCCTACCTGACTTTCCACCCAGATGTGACCGCCGTGAGCTTCGACGACCAGCTTGCAGAAGGTCAACCCCAGGCCGCTGCCACGGTCTCGGCGGTTCTCTTGCCCTTCCACCTGGCTGAACTTCTCAAAGATCTTCTCACGGTATTTCTCCGGTATACCAGGGCCCATGTCGGTGACCGAGACCGATATGTAACGTTGCGCTGTGCCCTCCGAGCTTCCCTCAAAGGTTGGGGTAGCGCTCACTCCGTTGGCTCTGACACTCACTACGCCTCCCTGGGGTGAGAATTTGATAGCGTTGTCCAGCAGGTTGACCAGCAAGCGAGTCACCAGGTCTTCGTCCACGGCGACTGGGGGCAGGTCTGGAGGCAGGTCAACCTGAAGGGTGATACCGCCTTCCAAAGCCAGCGGAGCAACCCGCTCTCGGGCCACCTCGATCAAATCGGGCAACGACCTGGCCTTGATTTCCAACCGCATCTGACCGGCCTCAAGCTGACTGATATCTAGCAAGGAATTGACCAACTCCAACATCTTCTCGCTGCTACTGGTGGCGATGCCCAAAAGCATCTCTGCGCGGGGACTGGGAGCCTCAATTGCCTCCTTCAACAGGTGCAACCCTCCCATGATGGCCGTCAGGGGGGTGCGTAGATCGTGAACGATCATGTTGGTCAGGTCCTCGCGTAGCTTTTCCAGCTCCTTCTCCTCGGTGATGTCGTGCAAGACAATCACCCGCCCGATGGCTCCCCCTTGCTCATCCAGGACCGGGGCACACACCCTCTCGATAGCCCTGTGCTCCGGCGTGGCTACCTCGTAAACTGCCTTTTGCACCTCTTGTTGTCCTTCTCGGAGTTGTTGTAGAAACTCCCTTATCTGCTCCTGGGTATAACCGAGCTTGGCCAGGAGGCCCTGTGGGTCTTCCTCTGCGAGTTGAGCCAGGTCCAGGCCAATGGCCTCTGTCCTGTCGAGGTTCCACAACTGCTCGATCATGGGATTGACCATGACGATTTGCCCTGTAGTATCCAGCATCAAGATGCCGTCACGAGTCGAATTCAAGATGGCCTGCAACTTGTTCCGGCCTTCGGCGACTTGTTCGAAAAGCCAGGCCTTTTCGATGGCAATGGTGGCCTGGGCAGCCACTGACGATAGGATCATCAAATCGTCTTCGTCGAAAGCATTGACCTTCGGACTCTGCACGTCGAGGACTCCGATCACCTTCTCACCGCTGAGCATGGGCACGGCTATCTCTGAGCGGGTTCCCTCCACTCCGGCGATGTACCTGGGCTCTTCTGCTACATCAGGTACATTGAGGGGCACCTTGTGAGCCGCTACCCAGCCGGTGATTCCTTCACCTATCTTGATCCTCGTTCTTTCCACCACCTCCTGTGGATACCCTCGTGAGGCCTTGATGTATAACTCGTCGGAGGTCTCATCAACCAATAGCACAGCGCAGCCCAGGTAGCCGAAGGACCTTTCCAACACCTCGAGGATTTCCCCCAGCAGTTGATCTACGTTGAGGGTGCGCATGAGTTTGGTGCTCACCCTGTACAGGGCCATCGCTTCCCTCATCCTCTCGGTGACGCTCTCGTAGAGCCGCGCGTTCTCAATGGCAATGGCCACATGTTTGGCCAGATAGCTCACGAAACCGGCGTCCCGTTCGCAGAAGCGCGCCAACTCTGAACTCTCCAGGCTGACAACCCCTATTACCCCTCCTTCTCGGATGATGGGCACAGCAAGCTGGGAACGGACTTGCTCTACTATCTCAACATAGTCAGGGTCCTGAGAGACATCGGACACCAGGGACACTGTACCCGTCTTCACCACCCGGCCCACTATCCCCTGTTCGATGGGCCACGGCTCATAGCGGTAGGATTCCAAAACGCCAAGGGGATACCCCTTTTGAGATAGGAGCAGGAGCCCTCCCTTCTCTTTATCGTGGAGAGCGATCATCCCATACTCTGCACCCGTGGCCTCCATAGCCCTGTCCAACATAAGGTCTATGACCCGCTCCAAATCCAGGCTCGCCGCTGCCAGTTCGTGGACGATTTCAGCCGTGGTGGACAATTCTTCGACTCGCTGGGTCAGAGCCCGCGCGGTCAATTCATAGAGGCGGGCATTTTCTATGGCTACAGCCGCCTGGACGGCCAGAGTCATAAGGAGTTCCTCATCGGCGGCAGTAAAGTTTTGTCCAGACTTTTTGTCAGCCAGGCTGATGACACCTATGACGCTGTCTTTGGTCTTCATTGGAGCGCACAGGAGAGATTTCAGGGGGCTGATCTCCGGCTCAGGGCCGTTAACAATCTGTGCTTGGCCACTTCGGGCCGCCTCCTCTGACACAGCTCGTCCCAGAGGTTGTTCCTGGAAGCCGTCGTCCAAACCGTAGCTTGCCTCCACCACCAGCCGTCCAGTCGCCTCATCTATCAACATCACAGCGCCTTTGTCTGCTTTGATGATTCTATTGCTCTCTTGCAAGATCAGCCTGGTAATCTCCCCCAGGTTCAGACAGACGCCCGCTGTTTCGCCGAGAGTGTACAACAAGTTGATCTCTCTGTGTCTCTCCAGCGTTTCCTGGGCGATGGCTCTCTTTTCCATCTCCTTGGTCGCCAGCAGGGTCAACATTTTGCCCAGGTGCTCGAAAGCAACGCTGGGCTCGGACCCAAATCCCTCCCCCACCAGTACTCCCAGAGGATGGCCCTCTACGACAATGGGCAGGGCAACGCCTTGGGGAAGACGAATCGCCTCAGTCGTCTTGTGCACCTTTTTCACGATTGAGGCAAAGTCCTTCTCGGCGCCTTCATCCTGAGGATAGCAGGCGATCAAATCACCTTCTGCATCCACAACCCAAAGGCGGCTCGCCTCAGGGATTATTCCAGCCAGATCTTCCAACAAGATCGCCGTTTCGTTACTATTCAGAAGCTTCCTCAAAGGGACAGGTTCCACTTCGCCGGCTCCCTTTTTGCTTCCAAGCCCGTGCCGAGGCAGTCTCAACAGATCACGGCTCTCATAGTGGGCGATTTCTCGCCTCACGTGAAGGGCGCGGTCGGCCTGCCTGTAAACGACCGGGGCTCCCTGTAGCGTGTCATTGTCACATTCAGCCCACGGGCCTGGTGAGCTCCTTTACCGCTAAAGAAAGTGTAGCATACTTTCTCCTATCTGGCAAGAGCCAGTTGTTTTCGGTGATTATCCAGTTTGGGGAATAGCAACCTGTTGTGGTATAATGTCCCTCACTGGGAGAGAGTGAGGAGAAAATGAGACCCTTTTCTCGGCTAACCGAATTCGCCATTCTGCCCATCGTCGTGGCCAGCTTGCTGCTTTCTGGGTGCGGGCGGCTGATTACCCAGCCCACACCGACTGCGGTAGCCAACGTCCAAGAGACTCCTACGGTGACACCCTACGCAACTTGGACGCCATCTCTCTGGACCCCGGCACCGACAGCCACTCCCACCCCCACCCCTACACCTATAATCTACGTCGTGCAGGCGGGCGACAACCTGTTGGGCATCGCCAGACAATATGGGGTGACTGTGGAGGCCCTCCAGGAGGCTAATGCCATCACCGACCCCCGTCTGCTTCAGATAGGACAAGAGTTGGTCATACCTCGCGAGGAAGGGTTGGCCAACCAACCAACCCCTACCCCGACGCCCCTCCCCTTCCAGATTGCGAACGTGGGCTTTTACGAAACTCCGGTGGGCAGTCTGTGGTGTCTGGGTGAGGTGATAAACAACACCGGCGCAGGCATCGAACAGGTTCAGGTGGCTGTCTCGCTGTACAACGCCGAAGGCGAGATGGTAGCCACCGGGTCCACCTTCACCGAATTCGACATTATTCCCAACGAAGGCAAAATGCCTTTTGCCCTGCTTTTCACCGAGCCCCCACCTGACTTCAGCTACCATCAAGTCGTGGCTCTGAGCGGAGTGACCGTGGCCCACTGGGGACACAACTACCTGGATCTGACCATCGAGTCGGATCGCGGTGAAGCCGGCAGCGAGCGGGTCTACGTTGTCACAGGCCGGGTGAGGAACACCGGCCAGTATGACGCCGAGCAGGTCAGGCTGGTGGTCACAGCTTACGATGCCGAAGGGCTGGTGGTGGGCGTTCGGCGGGGCAGCCCTGAAACGCCGACGCTTCGGGTGGGCGAATCATCCCCCTTCAGAGTGAGCCTGTCCTCGTTGGGGGGGCAGGTAGTCACCCACACTGTGCAAGCACAAGGACGGCGGGTAGAGTAACAAGCATGTACTATCGAATCGTCAAAAGCATCATTGGTGCGATACTCAAGCTTTTGGCCCATATAGAGATAGTAGGGGTGGAAAACGTACCTCCTCGAGGACCCTACATCGTCATCTGCAATCACCTCAGCATTTTCGACCCTCCCCTGCTCTTGATTGCGCTGCCCGTTCAGGTGACGGTACTGGCTGCCAGCAAGTACCGTCATCACCCCTTGTTTGCTCCCCTCCTGAGTTCGATGGGCGCTATCTACGTGCGGCGCGGCGAAGTGGACCGCCGAGCTTTGCGGGCCTGTCTCGACACTCTCAGGAAGGGCGGTATCATAGGGATGGCTCCAGAAGGTACCAGAAGCCCTACAGGAGCCTTGCAGAAGGGACGCACAGGAGTGGCCTACTTGGCCAGTCGGACAGGAGTGCCCATTTTACCTGTGGCCGTTACCGGCACGGAGAAAATGCCGGCCGGCCTGAAAAGGCTCCGGCGAGGCCGGGTAAAAGTTGTCATTGGAGAGCCCTTCACCTTGCCCGCTACCGGGAGAAAGGCCAGAGGTAAGCAGTTGAAAGAATTCACCGACCTGATCATGCACCGCCTGGCTGATATGCTGCCAGAAGAGTATCGAGGGATCTACCGCTAGAGATACTTTACGTAATTCCAATTTGACAGAATGGCCGGCCGATGATAATATAGAATAGGGTTTGCGCCGCAGGCCGGGGGGCGTGGGGGGTGTCCCTCCCAACCTCTCTCCTCCCTCAGGGCCAAGAAAGTGGGGCTGAGGAGGGTAGCCCTCAAGTTTCCCGGGCGGCGCGGGTCCAAAGACCCAGGATTGGAACTGACAATGGCCTCTTGCACTCAAAAGTACCGGCGCCCTCAACTCACACCCTTGCCAGATACACAACGTCGCCGGTCTCTGTTGATGGGAGGCCTGATGGGCGTTCTGGCCTTGCTGCTCCTCGGCCTGGGCAGCGCCGTGGCCTACCGTGGCCTCCAGGGGGACTCTGGTCTGGCCAATCCTTTTGCTACTCCATCACCCACCGTCACCCTGACCCCCACAGCCACCCCGACTTTCACTCCCACCCCTCTGCCGCCAACGGCGACGCCTACCCCCACTCCCACGCCAACTCCGACCCCGGCGCGGCCACCGGCCAGCTCACCACCCACCCGCATCGTGATCCCCAAAATAGGCGTAGATAGCAAGGTGGTAGAAGTCGGCTGGAGGATGGAGGAAAAAGACGGGCAATTGGTGAGCGTCTGGAACGTGGCTGACTATGCTGCTGGCTTCCATCGGGGCTCAGCTTACCCCGGTCACATCGGCAACACCGTCATCTCTGGGCATCACAATATCAAAGGCGAAGTCTTCCGCTACCTGGTGGACCTTGAACCCGGCGATGAGGTTATCCTCTATGTGGGAGAGGTAGAGTACAAGTATGTGGTAGAAGAAAAATTTATCCTCCCCGACAAATACGTCTCCGCTGAGCAGAAACGAGAGAACGGTAAATGGATCCGTTACTTCCCCGATGAGCGATTGACCTTGGTTACCTGCTGGCCTTACACCAATAATACCCACCGTGTCATCGTCATCGCCAAGCCGCTCCTCGACGAGTGATGCCACCGGTATAATGCCCCCGCAAAAACAATAAAAGCCAACCTTCTCCTGGCCTACTGAGAAGATCGGCCTTCCTCGTCCTACGTTCTCGCATTTCTACATCAACTGCGGGTCTTCGCCAAAGCCCGTACAGTCCTGACAGCGTGTCTGAAAAATACTCGTAGTGGCGACTTGAGTCGCTAATGAGCGGTGCTCTGCGGCTAAAAACGACTGAAGTCGTTACTACGAGCGCCGCCCCCCTGAATTTTCAGACACGCTCTGAGTGGAGATGGCGGGAATCGAACCCGCGTCCAGAGAACTCGATCACGGATATGCTACAAGCTTAGTCGGCCTTTTGTTTCTCACCCACCTCACCCTCG
>JAOZOT010000609.1 GCA_029933115.1 Anaerolineae bacterium
CTAGAAGAGGGTACGGTGGTCTTTCGACGGGTGGGCCGTCATGAGATAGTTGAACGCGACCGCGATTGACCATGACCCCGCCACTCGACCGGATGCACTGAGTATTTTAGAGGGAGGTACAAGTGAAGAAAGATGTAGCCATCATAGGCGTTGGGCAAAGCCCTTTCATCCGAGGGTATGAAGGTTCTATCAGGGAACTGGCCTTTGAAGCCTTCAAAGAAGCTATGGAAGATGCCCAACTTGCCCCCAAGGACATTGATGCTTCCATCATTTGTTCGGCGCCCGAATACGACAAGCAGAGGACGCCGGCCGGCCTCATGGCCGAGTATCTGGGGTTGAACCCTCAACCCACCTTCTATGTGGAGAGCGTATGCTCGTCCAGTAGCATGGGGTTGAGGGTTGCTTATTCCATGATAAAATCCGGGCTTCACAAAATTGTCTTGGTGCTGGGCTTTCAGAAAATGTCGGACATAAGCTCGGCCGACTCCCAGGAGAGGATGGGGAGAGGGGCAGACATCATGTGGGAATCCCCCTTTGGGACGATGATGCCGGCCTACTATGCCATGCACGCCCGGGCTCACTTCGAGAGGTACGGGACCGGCGAAGAAGACCTGGCGCACATCAGGGTGAAAGCCGCCACCTATGGGATGCTCAACCCCAAAGCGGTCTATCGCAAGCCGGTTGACCTGGAAAAGGTGTTGACCTCCGACGTCATATCCAGCCCTCTCAAAAAGTTCGACTGCTGTGCCAACGCCGATGGCTCGGCCTGCCTCATCGTCGCTGCCGGCGATGTGGCCAGGGAGCTATCTGAAAAGCCCGTCTGGATACTCGGGCTGGGCGCGGCCTCGGCGCCGCTGACCATGTCCGGCCGAGAGGCGTTGACGGGGCTGCGCTGTGCTCGCGAAGCGGCGCGCCAGGCCTACGAGATGGCCGGAGTCGGCCCAGAGGACATTGACGTGGCCGAAGTCCACGACTGTTTCACCATCGCCGAATTGATGGCCTACGAAGACCTGGGATTCGCCAAGCCAGGAGAGGGAGCGAAGTTGATTCGGGATAAAGAAACGTACATTGACGGCAAGATACCGGTCAACGTAGACGGAGGCTTGCTCTCCAAAGGTCATCCCATTGGCGCTACGGGCGGCTCCCAGATCCGAACCATCGTCCTGCAACTCAGGGGAGAAGCAGGAGACATGCAGGTGAAGGATCCAGAGATCGGCCTGGTGCACAACATCGGCGGCGTGGGCATATACGGCAACGTTACCATCCTGGGGAGGTGATAACATGGGATTCGAAAGGTTTGGCACAGTCAGTTTCACGGCTCAGACAAAGGTAGACAAATTCGTGGACCTTCTGGACGAGGGGAAAGTAGCAGGCACAAAGTGCAAAAGCTGCGGCAAGACCTACTTTCCTCCGCGGGCCGATTGTTCCAACTGCCTTTCCAGCGATATGGAGTGGTTTGAGATCTCGGGACCGGGCAAACTCATTTCCTTCTCGACCCTGATGTATGCCCCCACCGGTTTCGAAGATGACCTCCCCTACACCATCGCCCTGGCTCAATTCGGCGACGTGAAGATATTTGGTCGGATGAGCAAGGACCTGAAAGAGGAGGACATGAAGATCGGTATGGACCTGCAAGTGGTACCGGTCAAGTTGCGAGGGGAAAGAGTCGCTTACGAGTTCAAGAAGGCATAATCAAAAATGGATGCCGGAGGACAGAGAAGAGCTGCGGGAGCTTTTCCTGGAATTTTTCGAGCCCCTTGCCACATCTGAGGCCCGAAGACAAAAGCGTCCCGGCGTGGGCAAAACGCCGGGACGCTGCTTATACCCGGGGCAAGGCCAGGCCCAGATGCGACGCACCAGTATTACACCCTCCCGCAGGTTGCGGATCCTGCGGGAGGGTCATATAGGTGCGTCGCACTTTAGTAGTTGCGCATGATAATCGGCAGGTAGACCCCTCCGCCCTCACGCTCGTAAGCACCAATGTCGCAGGTGCTGCCCTGGGGCCGGGTCACGCCGCGCTGGTCGGTGGTGATTCCGGTCACGCAAACACCTTTGTCAGTGGCCGGACTGCCGTCCAGGAGGGCGTGGGTCAGAGTGTCGCCGCCGTTGTCGGCCAGCGGGCCGAGGAGGGGATCGGTGTTGGTGATGTCACCGGTGGCGCTGAGGCCGCAAGTGTTGGCGCTGTCCAGGTTGTAGCCGTTGGAGGTCGGTTTGCCGCTGCAATTGTTCCCACTGTTGTAGGCCAGGATGGTATCACGCACCAGGACTGTGCC
>JAOZOT010000610.1 GCA_029933115.1 Anaerolineae bacterium
GGTACAGATGATAATCCAATCGCTTCAAGTATTGCATTTGGTGTTGAAGAAAGTTCTTTAATAGTTGTAGATACAGATGGTTCTAATCCAATTGCAGAAAATGCTATTTTTGCAGGAGAGTTACCAGAACCTTCTAATGATATAAATCAAGTACATACTTATGGTATAAACCCAACAGCGATTGTTGATACATTTGATGGACCAGTTGGTGTGATAGATGCTTCACAAACTGTTGTAACTATTTTACCATCAGGTGAATATAGTGTTATTAATCCAACATTTAATAATCTTGCTGATGGTGAGTCTGTTAAAGTTGCATTTGGTTATACATTAGGTGATGGTGGAAGCCAATTTGATACTGCTACTATTATTATGACAGTTACTGGTACAAATGATAGACCTATGGTTTCTGATGTTACAGAGACAGCAATTGAATCAAATGGTTTAGAGGTTATATTTACTGGAGATTTAGATGTAAGTGATATTGATACATCAGATACACATACATTTACAATTTCAAATGAAAATGTAACGACAAGTTCAACCGGCGTAGTTACAGGACTAGATATTGAAGTTACTGATTCCGCTACTGGTGCATATACAGTAACAGGAAACTTTGATCAATTAGCTGTAGGAGAAACTGCCCTAGTAACATTTGATTATATTGCAACAGATAGTTCAATAGGAAGTCAGGAAAATAATGACTCCGAAGTAAAAACAGTAACTATCACAGTAACAGGAACAAACGATCAACCTATAGCAGTATCAGATACAGGTGCAGTGCACGAGAACTTAAGTGTAACAGTAGATGTACTTGCAAATGATACAGATTTAGATAATAGTGCAAGCTTTACTTTAGATACAGTATCATCTCCAAAAGGTATAGCTACAATAGTTGGAAATCAATTAGTATTTGAAGCAAATGCAGAAGACTTCGATCACTTAGATGTAGGTGCAACAGAAGATGTAACAGTTACATATACAATGAGTGATGAAAATGGTGCTACTTCAACATCAAGTGCAGTTATTACGGTAACAGGTACAAATGATCAACCAATTGATCATGAGGTGATAAATACAGGAGCAATAGTTTTAGATGGAACTACTACAACTATTGATTCGTGGAACTTTACTCATAATGGTGGCGATTTAACTATTGATATGTTAACAGAGGTAAGCAATGATTCTAATCCTTGGTTACAAGACGGAAGCGGAATCTATACAGATATAAATGGTGATGGTATACAAACTTCACTTGATGTTATGATTAGAGTATATGAAGTAAATCCTAATGGTACAAGAGGTGCTGAGGTTGGTTCAAATGATGATAATAATAATCCAGGGAATGATGGTTCAGTTTGGAATAGAGATTCATTTTTATCATTAGATGATTTATCGTCAGGAGAGTATCAGCTTGTAGTAGGTGCTTGGAATTTAAGTCAAGCAGATGTTGCTAATGGAGCAAATAGTATTGATAATGCTAATTGGCATTATGAAGGTCCTTATCAAATATCATTAACTAGTGAAAATGGTGTACAGATGGGAACAAATGTTTCAATTCTTGAATCTATCAATGGTGATACTACTTTTACAGGTGATTTACAAGCTGTAATAGATGTAGATACTTCTGATACTACACATGATTACTCAGTTGTAAGTGGTTCACAAAGTATAGATAATCCTCTAATTACTAACTATAGTGTGTCTGTAGATGCCGTAACAGGTACTTATAGTTTAGTTGGTGATTTTAATGCATTAGCACAAGGTGATACAGCAACTGTAACATTTGATTATGTTGCAGATGATGGGCATGGTTTTGATGGTTCAGGAATCAACGAAAGTTCATTGTCAGAACCAGTTACAGTTACTATTTTGGTTACTGGAACAAATGATGCTCCTATATTAACTTATACAGAATCTGTAGATAATGTAAATGAAACTCAAACAGGTACTTTACTTGGTATCTTAAGTGTATCTGATGTAGATGGTACAGTTGGAATAGGTGGATTTAGTATTGGTGGAGATGATGCTTCTTTAGTTGAAATTATTGATAACGGTGGAGTATATGAGCTTCGATTAAAAACTGATGCAAATGTTGATTATGAAGAGCCGAATTTAAATCTTGATGTTTCTGTAACATACAATGATGGAATTGATAATAGTAATACTCAAGATGTTTCTGTAGCTGTTAATGATATAAGTGGAACAGTAACTGTAATACCTGCTACAACTATTGTAAATCATACCTTTACAGGTTGGG
>JAOZOT010000131.1 GCA_029933115.1 Anaerolineae bacterium
GCGCGTTTCAATATACCACATCTTTGCGGTCTTGTCAATTCGACATTTTGTTCGGACCCTCTTCCCAATTCGGGCAAGTTGTGGTAGAATGAGGGTAGTCCAATGCAGAGCGAAGGGAGGCGGAAATGAGTGTACGGACGAAGGCTTTGATCATCGGTGGTGTTGCCGGAGCTGCTTTGGGAGTGGCAGCAGCCTGGCTCTTCATGCGTAGCGTTGAAGAGGAGGCGTTGGCCGTAGAAGGAGCAGGGGAGGAGGCGGTTGTGCCGCGAACTATTGGCGTAGGCCAGGTGGTACGACTTGGCATCTCCATTCTCGGTGTCCTCCGTCAAATCGTTGACTTGGGACGGGGAGAGTGACGAGAAGCCAACGGCTTGGCGGATTAACAACTCAGAGCGTGTCTGAAAATTCAGGGGAGCGGCGCTCGTAGTAACGACTTCAGTCGTTTTTAGCCGCAGAGCACCGGTCATTAGCGACTCAAGTCGCCACTACGAGCATTTTTCAGACACGCTGTCAACGGGTCACGAGTTGGGGGGTCAATGAGCGCTGCGCTGGCTCATTGACTTGTTGCCCCATTGACCAAGGTGCTGCTATGAAGTGCAAAAAGTGTGGCCGGGTGGCCGTCATCAACATGCGCCACCACAGGCTGGCCCTTTGCCAGGAGTGCTATCTGGAATGGTTTCCCCAGCAGGTTCAGCGGGCCATCCGAAAATACAAAATGTTTGGCCCCCGGGACAAAATCTTGGTGGCTGTCTCCGGCGGCAAAGATAGCCTCTCCTTGTGGGACGTTCTCTTAGATTTGGGTTACCACGCCGAGGGACTTTACATAAATCTTGGCATCGGGAGTGGTGACTATTCTAGAGCGTCGTTGCAAAAAGTGGAAAAGTTCGCTGACGGGCGAGAAGGGGCCGGGTTTCAGGTGGTGGACGTCAAAGAGACCTATGGCCGGTCGGTACCGGAGCTGGCCAGGACCAGACAGCGAGGACGGCGGGTTTGCTCCCTGTGCGGCCTGGTGAAACGGCATGTGATGAATCGCATAGCTTATGAAGGGGGTTACACCGCTATTGCTACCGGTCACAACCTGGACGATGAGGCTGCTACTCTCATGTCCAACACTTTGCAATGGGAGACCGGCTATCTGGCCCGTCAGGCGCCGGTGTTGCCTTCTACTCACCCCAAACTGGCCCGTAAGGTCAAGCCCTTCTGTCGCCTCTACGAGCGGGAGACGGCTGCTTATGCCCTGGTGCGGGGTATTGACTACATCTACGATGAATGCCCCTACGCTGTCGGAGCCAAGACTATCTTCTACAAAAGTCTGCTCAACCGGTTGGAGAGCCGCTCACCGGGGGCCAAGATGCAGTTCTATCTCCAGTTTCTCAAAGCAAAAGAGGAGGGCCGGTTCGTGGCAGCGGAAGGAGAGGAAGTGACGTTGAACGAGTGTCAAAGCTGCGGCCAACCGACCAGCGCCCCGGGGCTGTGCGCCTTCTGTCGTTTATGGGTCTCAGGCAAGTGAGTGCTCTGATTTTCGTTCGGACCCCATATAACGCTAACAGTGTGGCGGCCCTCACGGGAGCTTTGGAGGTGGATCGGCGCTTCTCGGGCCTGGCTATCCATTTTCTGTGGGATGACGCTGAGCTGGGGCGGCAGGTGAGGGAGCTTGCGAAGGAGGGCGAGCGGCCGGTGGTGGCTTTCTCCTTCGCCACAGCCAACGTGCCCCAAGTTGTGAAGGTTGTGGGGCGTTTGCGCAGGTGTTTATGTAGCGAGAGGTTGGCCAATGTGACCCTCGTGGCCGGTGGGCCTCATCCTTCGGGCGATCCAGAGGGCACGCTGGAGATGGGCTTCGATGTGGTAGTAGTGGGGGAAGGGGAACGCACCTTCCCCGATTTGTTGGCCCGGCTCTTTGCCGGCGACTCGCTGACCGGCCTGGCCGGTCTTGCCTTTTGGGACGGGGGGCGGGTGATGCGTTCAGGTCGGGCACCAATGGTAGACATTGAGGCTTTCCCTCCCTTCGCTATCGGCCATGCCCGCTTTGCCCCGGTGGAGATCAGCCGGGGCTGCCCTTACGCCTGCGCTTTCTGCCAGACGCCTTTTTTCATGGGTGGGCGGATGCGCCACCGTTCGGTGGAGGCCGTGGTGCATTGGGTGAGGGAGGCCACAAGGGCGGGCTACAGCTACCTGCGCTTTGTCACTCCCGATGCCTTTGCCTACGGCTCGCCCGATGGTCGCACACCCAACCTGGAAGCTGTTGAACGATTGCTTTTTGAGGTGAGCCGGCTGATGGGCCCAGGGCCGGTCTACTTCGGTTCTTTCCCCTCCGAGGTGCGGCCAGAGAACGTGAGCGCCGAGGCTTTGGCCCTGGTGACCAGGTATGCGGCCAACGACAATATTGTCTTCGGCGCGCAGACGGGCTCGCCACGTCTGCTCAAAGAGTTGCGGCGCGGCCACACCGTGGAGGACGTCTACCGGGCGGCTGAGTTGACCCTGCAGGCGGGTCTGAGGCCCATCGTGGATTTTATCTTCGGGTTGCCGGGCGAGACGGAGGAAGATCGGCAATTGAGCTTGCGGCTTATGGAGGACCTGGCGGCAATGGGAGCAACCATCCACAGCCATACGTTTATGCCCTTGCCGGGGACGCCCCTGGCCGATGCCCCGCCGGGTCGGGTGACACCTGAGATCGAGTCAATCCTGGGGCGCTTGAGCAAAGAGGGGCTCCACATTGGCCGGTGGCGGAAACAGGAGGAACTGGCGGCAACGATTTATCGCTGAGTTTCAGTCTGCGCGGACAAAGCTGCTCCGCTCGCGCAGGCGGGTGGTCGGCGCACGGCGCCTCCAGGCCGCAGATTTCAATCCGGCGGCGTAGCTACCCAGGCAGGCGAGTACTACAGCTTGGAAAGCTGTAGTTTGGAACACTATCCATCGCCGGAAGGACGTGCGCCTAACTCCAATGATGTAGGTTCGTAGTGGCGACTTCAGTCGCTTTTCACCATTTTGAACGGCTAAAGCTGTCACTACTTGAACGGCCGAAGCCGTCACTACTTGAGTGGCTAAAGCCGTCACTACGAGCAGAAACGCCGGTGTCCAGGTTATAATGACTTGTGGCAATCGGCCTGGTAGCCGCAGCGTCGGCAGCGGTTGGGGTTGGAATGGCTGGGGGCTACGTCGTCAGCAGCCAGATCACGCCGCATCTGGGCCAGGGTGTCCAAAAGTTCAGCCCGTAACCGGGGCGAGTAGTCTATGGCCAGAGCCCGGTCACGGTATTTGATGATGCCGTAGGGTGGGGCCTGAGCGTATTCCTCTTCTACCAGGAGACAGTAAGCGGCCAGTTGCAGCACGTGGGAGCGGTAGGGGATGGGGGGAGAGAGCGCAGACTTGACTTCCACGGGGATCACTCGTCCTCCTTTTTCGACCAGATAGTCTGGCCGGCCGGTGAGCAGATGACGTTTGGAGAAAAGAGGCTTCTCGCAGCGCTGCCAGGCCCCCGTGTCGGCGTAGATTACCCGGCCCTGGGGGAGACCGGTCTGCTCCCGTTTGCGGCGAGACCAGCGCAAAACTGCCAGGCCAGAGGCGATGAGGAGGAGGAAAAGGGCAGCCAGCAAGGTACTCACGGTGTACACTCTTCGTTCAAGGCAGTGATGATTATCGGTACCCCTTCGGGGCTCCAGGCGGTGAACCAGCGGGCATCGTCCGGGGGAAGGCGGATGCAGCCATGAGACGAGGGATAGTTGCCCAGAGCATCCAGGTCCTGGTAGACCTTGCGCCCGTTGCGATAGAGGTATGGGGCACCGTGAATGAGGATGGAAGCTCTGGACTTGAAGAGGTACCAGGCATTGTCGGCGTAGGCATTGAGGGTGTAAAAGGTTCCCCAGTAGGGACCTACCTGGCCTGTCCAGGCCGGCGTGCAGGTGTCGGGGTCGGGCTTGCCTGTGCTGACCGGGATCACTTTTATCTGCACTCCGTTCTCAAAGACGAACATTAGCTGCTCGTCCTGGTTGATGACGATGCAGCGACCCCGCTCGTCGCTGAGAGGCGGTGGGGGATGGGGAGTAGGTGAAGGGGTTGGCGTGGGGGTGGGGACCGGCGTGTGAGTCGGAGAGGGAGTGGCCGTCGGCGATGGCGTGCTGGTCGGATAGGGCCTGGGGGTCCAAATCAAAGTAGGAACCAGAGGTGGAAGAGTATTCGTGGGAGTGGCCGTTTCTTCTGTTGTTTGAGGGTCTCCGAGGGCTATCGGTATGGTTCGGGGCAGATCTGGCAAGAGACCATTGGCGAAAGCCGAAAGCCCCGCCGACAGGCACAGAGTCCCTAGTAGACAAGGGGCAAAGAACAGGCAGAGTGCTACAAAGATCACGTGTCTTTTCCTTGCCATATCATCCTCTTACGAGTGACCAGAAGAGTAGCAGCCCAACGACGGCAGCCAGCGACAGCAGGAGGTAGGCCAGCCGTTGCCAGCGGTGATAGCTGACGACCTGTCGCCCGTGGCGGGAGTGTTCCTCCGCGCCGGCGGTCATCTCCTCCACGTTGTGAGAACGATAGCCCAGGACCCGCCTCAGCCACCAAGCACGGGCGCAGTATTCGTACTGGCCAATCTCGCCGGCCCGGATCACGAGGTCGTCGTTTCTAACCATTCACCTTCTCCTCGAAATCGCGCAAGGCTTGTTGCAGCTTCTCCTGGCGCAGGCTCATGGTCAGGTCTCCCCGCGTCCGCTCCAGCACCCCTCGTACCATGTCGGTAGTGCGGCGTAGGTTGCCGGTGATAGCATTGGGGAAATCAATGGTGACCAAGACGCCGTAGATGTCGTCCATCATGGAGAGGATTTTTTCTCCCCGTTCCAGTTCCCCGTAGCGGATGAGGTCTAGCACGTGGCGGCGCAACTCGCCCGCCGCCTCGCCCAGGCCGTTGAGGTAGGCGGCGTATTCTACGCCTAGTTCGTCGGGATCGGGCAGGGGGTGGTCGGTGATGAGGGCGTAGGTGATGTTGGCCTCGGCAAATTCCTTGAGGGCATCCTGGGTATAGCCGGCGTGATAAAGGTCGGCATAGTTAGCCACGCCGTCCACCATCTCGGAGGCCAGTGCCTTGGCGGTGGCCAGAAGCTCCGTGGCGGTCTCAAACTCGCCCCGATGGGTGGCCCGGATAGCGTTGGCGCAGTGGCGGATCAGCTCCCGCGAGAGCCGTAGCGTTTCATCTCGCACTGTATTTTTGGCTTCAAAGTTGGCGCGAATCTTCTCGGCGATGGTTTCCAGATCGTTCAAAAGCTCCTCCCTATGCTTACCTCGCCCTTCAACTACTACTTCATCAAGGTGAATCTGATATATGGTCATTCTGAGCCGGAGCGCAGCGGAGGCGAAGAATCTCGTTCTCCGCCGTCGGAAAAGCGGGGGCAAAGCGGCAACGGGATTCTTCGCTCCCTTCGGTCGCTCAGAATGACATATATCAAAACCACTCTGAAAAGGTACTACCTAGCTACCCAGGTGTCCGGCTTGCTCATAACGCTGGAACAACTGTCCCCAGGGTGTCTCCCTCCGCCATCGCTCATAGATGTGGCGCTCCTTCAGCGGCCAGTGGATGTAATCGTGATTGATCTCGGAGACCAGAATAGGGATGATCACCAACGGGGTGCGGAAGACGAGCTTTTGCAAAAACCTGGTCGGGCCATACCAGCCCATCCAGGCCAGAAAGCGGTGAAAGCTCCAGCCCACTTCAAAGCCCCAGTTTTCGCCCGACACGTCGTCTCCGACCAGTTCGATTTCGCGCACGTCGCCCACGCCCAGGCCGCGCTCGTGGGCCAGACGGATGTAGTCAATGGCCAAGGGGTCGAAGCCCATCAACTTGGCAGCCACCGCGTCAATGGCCACTTGGTCGGCGCTGGCTAAGATAACATTCTTGACCTCCGGCTTCATGGTGCGCGGACCGGGGCCGTTGCCGGCGGTGGTGCCGTCCATCACGGCGAAGATGCCCGGGTGGATCTCTTTCTGGATGGCCAATAAATCCACTAGCGTTTCGTGGATCCAGGTGTGGGTGTAGTGGCGGTGGGTGCTGAGGAGCCCGCCGAAGGCGTTCTTCATGGCACCGGTAGTCACTGTGTAGATGTGGCATTTGCAAGTGGGCAGATGAACGATGTTCTTGCCGAAGAAGTAGTCGGGGACACGGATGCTGTGAGGCATGATGCGGTCCAGTATCAGCATCTCGGCTTTGGGCTCGTAGGGCACCCAGGTCATATCTTCAACCTTGAAATTGTACAGGACAGGAATGTTGTAGTGGCGGAAAATGGGCACATAATGGTTCAAGTCCTCGCCCTTGAAGGCGTTGATCACCACCGTTTTGTTCTGGACACAGCTCAGGTCGGTGAAACCGGCCTTGCGCAAGGCCAGGATGGTGCCCTCCAGTTGCCAGGGTGTGGTGTTGGCACTGGGCATGGGGTAGTGCCAGGAGATGTTGTCTTTGAGGATAGTGGTCGCTTTTGAGTCGAGGGCCTGGCGCACCTCGGCCAGTTCCAGCAGCCGTTCGTAGTCTTGTAGCACTGTCTCCGGCTGCGTGCGCAGCACGGCGACTTTGGCGCGAGTGGTCATACATTCCTCCCATTGAGAATTGAGATTTGAGAAGTGGGAATTGAGACTAGCCCTTTATGCCTAACGCTAATCCTGTGCAGAGCAGCAGCAGCACCAGCAGGGAGATCAGGGCAAAACGCCACCAGCCGATTCTTGCGTAGCCATAGATAAGCATCATGACTCTCACAACAGGAGTGATCATCAATAGCAAAAGTCCCAGATAAATCAAATCTACTCCATTGGCCATAAATGCCTGACGTAGAATCTCACTTAGTGGAGGGGCGACTTCTGGACGCGGTGTGCCGCGAATGAGCACAAGGGACAATCCCGCCATGAGCAAGATGGCACTGGCGGACACGCCCACCCGGAGCACGTAGTGGACAAGGTGCTCAACCTGATGTTCCTCATTCACATCCATCGGCTTGATCTCCTCCCGCCGGTTACAGCCCCGCTCGCACAAACATCTGCCAGGCCACCGGCAGAAGGAAGATGGCAAAGATGGCCTGTATCAGCCGCCCGGGCATCCGCCGGCTAACAACTGAACCGATGAAAGAGCCCGCCAGCACGCCCAGAATCACGGTAGCGGTCAATGCAGGACGCACTTCGCCTCGGCCAAAGTAGATGAAAGCACTGGCCGCGGCGGTGACACCAATCATAAAGTTGCTCGTCGCTGTGGCTGCTTTCATGGGCACGTCACAGACCAGGTGGATCACCGGCACTTTAATGAAACCCCCGCCGACCCCAAGTAAGCCGGAAAGATTGCCGGCGACCAAGGAGGCCAAGAACCCGAGCGGCGCTCTGCGGACCCGATAACTGATCTGCCTTCTCTCGGCCGGATCGTAGAAGCACGCTCCCAGTAAGCCGGGGGCATTTGGCAGATCGTCGAGGATGGTGCATTGAGAATTGCGAATTGCTGCCCTCTTGCCTTTGCTGCTTTTCCATCCCAACACAACCGCGACGACCAACAAGACGACGGCGAATATCCGCAAAAGGGTAGCCTCCGAAAGCCATCCCGCCGTCAGGGCACCCGACATGGCTCCTAGCACAGTTGCTACCTCCAATATCATCCCCAGTCGCATGTTGGCCAGCCCCTTTTCAACATTTGTGGATGCCACTGCGCTGGAAGTGGCTATCACGCTGACGATGCTGGTGGCAACGGCATGATGCACCGGTATGTGAAAAAGGAGGACGAGAGCCGGTACGAGGAATATGCCGCCTCCTACTCCCAGGATAGCACCCAGCACTCCAACTGCTGAGCCTGTCAGAAGTAGCCAGAATAGATTGTGGGTGGTTAGATACATTCGCTTTCCTTCTCGCTGCAGGGTTTATCGCCCTAAACGACTTCGTACCAGGCGGACGGCCGCATCCTCACAGTAGCGTTTCACTTCCGACCACTCGACCGGTGTGAGCATCTCTGGCATCGGTTGTGGCTCGGCGTCCTCAAAATAGGCCAGGGCACGAGCAGCGATGCTGAGAAAGCTGGGCCGGTCAGCATATTTGACCTCGGCCAATTCCAGCAGCCTGTCCAGCGATATGGTCTCACGCAGGCAATACAGGTCCACAAAGTCCCGCCGTGTGCCCCGCGAATTGATGGCTGCCAGCTTCATCAGCCCGATGTCTGTGGGTGAAGCCAGCGGGATGCCGTTAAAGTCTACTACGGGCTCCAGCAACGGGTGATGCTGGTGAATGAAGCTCACCTCAGCACCAAACAATTGGGCGTACATCATCCCATCCTGTTCGGAACGTATTTCCAACTGCGCGCTTTTCTCGAGGGCGCGGCGGATGTCATCTCGCTCGGCTGCGAGAAGGGGGCGCTCCGAGGTGAACCAATCCAGGTCGGTCGAAATGCGATGCCCGATTTGCAAGGCCAGGGCCGTCCCACCGGCAAGGTAAAAGTGCCGAATGAATTCTTGCTCCCGCAGGAAGTCTAATGCTTTCCGGCAAGCCGGAGTGACAGCTTCAAGGTGGAAGGCTACCATTCCATTGCCTTTGCTTCCCCAGCCCAGGTCGGAGCGACGTACTCTTCTACCCCCAATACCAGCCGCCACAGGGCGAACGAGCGCCGCGACAGCAATCGGAATCCGTGTCGTCGCAGCCAATCGGCGATCCGGCTCTCTCCGTAGCGGTCAAACAACCAGCGCAATTCCGGCCACGTCCCCCATTCGAGAACGCGCTCGATGATCACACTCTCGTGTGTCTGAGCGTCCATGCTCTCGAAGCGATATTCGGGGAACAGTCCGGCGATGCTCGTAGGCAGTTCGTGGGAGGCTGCACCACTGTCTGG
>JAOZOT010000611.1 GCA_029933115.1 Anaerolineae bacterium
ATGCTGTCCTTTCAATCGCGGAAGCACGGAAAGGCGAAATACGCGGAACTCCTTTCCGCACCCTCCATCCCTCCGCGCTTTCCGCGTTCAATGAACCGCCACACACACCCGCGCACCGACGTCGCCCCAGTCGCTGTCGGGAATGCCGGAGTAGCGGTACGAGCAGCGGGCTTCGTCCTCATTGAGGTCAAACGACCCGCCCCGCAATACCCGGCGACCACCTTCGGCTTCCAGGTCCTCGCGACCATCCTCTGCCTTGTAGGGATAGGGACTGAAAAGAAGGCTGTTAGTCCACTTGCTCAAGGCAGCCACGGCCCGCCGCTGGCGCGCGGTGGTCAAGTGCAGTACGTCGCGCACCGCACCCTCCGCGAAATCGGTCTCCACCTTATGCACCAACTGCTCCACCAGCCGGGGAGTGCCGATGCTTCCCAGCGCAACAATAGCCTCGGCTATGGTGACCTCATCCTCCAGCTTACTCAGCCACTCGTCCTCCAACTGTTCCAGCAGCCTGGCCTGGTTGGCCCTGTCCCGCCAGTACTCTACCTCATAGCCCGCCGCCAACGCCGAACGGAAGAGCAGCTCCAGTTCTTCCTCGCTCAGGCTCATCTCATCGCGGTAGAGGTTCACGATCTCCAGCCGTTCCAACGGCATCAAGATGCTCAGGTTGCGGTAGTTGTTCAGGTCCTGGCGCAGCATGTCCCGCGCGTACTTGAAGCGGGCCTCCTCCTCGGTCACCCACTGCCACACCTTCTCCACCAGCACCTCGTGGGCCAGTTCGTAGCTTTCCCCCTCGGCCAGGGTCAGCTTGCGTACCACCCCCCCGGCCGGATGAAGAACTCTTCGAACGGATCCAGAAAGACCACCAACCGGGTCTCGGGGGGCAGCACCCGGCGCAGGAAAGGGTGCAGGGCCGTCGCCCGGGCTTCTTCGTCCAGTTGGGCTTCATCCTGGGCCAGACGTAGGGCCTCGGCCTTGATGGCCTGGGCCGGGTCTTCCAAAGACCGGACGTAGAAAGTGGCGTAGCCGTCCTGGTGCAGGCGGGGGATGACCCCGGCCTGGAGCAGTGAGGTCTTGCCCACTCCCGAGGCTCCGTAGAGGACGGTCAGCTTGTAGGCCATGATCTGCCGTTGGAGGGCCGGGGCTTCCCATTCCCGCCCGTAGAAGATGGGCACGTCCCGGGCCTCGAAGTAGTCCAGGAATTTGTAGGGTCGCTCTGGGCGGGGGATTTCTTCTTTGGCTTCGACGATGGGCTTGGCCACAGCCACCGCCTCTGAGAGGGCACTCAGGAACTGGACGGCGTCGGCGGGGATGATCTCCAGCCGCTTGGCTTTCCAAAGGGTGACGTCCACGGGGTCGGGATACAGTTGCACGGCGTAGGATTTGTGGCGGAAGCGGCATCCAGCGTGATCAGATAATCGGGTCTGGCTTCAATGGCTGCGGCGAGGATATGAGCGTCTTTCCGGTGGATGATCTCCTCACAGCGTCTGACCTGTTCCAGGGGAGGATAGGGAACGACTTCCAATTTCAGGGCTTTCATCACCCGTTGAAAGCGTGGCATCATCTCAGGTAACTTGCGTTGGATGTTGCGCTGACATTCATCCAGGATAGCCTCGCTGACGACGGCCTGGACTTGCCCCGCCTCGCACAGTGAGAGGATGATCCCTGAAGCCCCTGTCAGGGAAGCGATGCCAGCGATAATGACGCTAGCGTCGAGGAACAGCCTAGGCTTTGTCGCCATACCGCTCCTCATAGATGGCTGCCCGTTCCTCGTCCAGACCGGCCAGCAAATCTTCCAAAGTGATCCCTTTCTCCTTCATGAGCTTGACAATAGCCCTCGCCTCCTCCTGCACCACCAGTTCTCCGGGGACAGCAATGAAGCTGTTGCCCCATTGAAACACGGTCAACAGGTCGTCCACCTGGATTCCCATGCTTTTCCTGATCCTGGCCGGCACAGTGAACTGGCCTTTTTCCCGCAACCTCACCACCTGAGGCGGGACCCGAACAGCATCCCTGAGCGCGTCGCCCATTGGTATACCCCTTTTTCCAACTTTCTTACTTTCCCAGCAATAGTATACCCTTTTATCGCCTGCTGGTCAAGCTCACTTCCGCTTCCTCAAAATGACGCGGCGGGATTCACATCCCGCTGCCAGGTAGAACTCTTTTAGGCGAAGGCCTCCGACCGAACCTCCCCTTCCGCGCCGTCCGTCCCTCTGCGCTGCCGCGTTTTCCGCTCCCCTACT
>JAOZOT010000612.1 GCA_029933115.1 Anaerolineae bacterium
TGTCAAGTGGGCGGCGGGCTGGCGCCCCCACACCAAACATATTATACGAGGAGGATACGTCATGTGGGGTAATGGAGATATGCCACTTGAGATGTGGGCTGAGGAGATGGCCGGTCTGTTCTTCCTCAGCAATGAGATGGGTGGTCTGGATGGGACCACCCCCGATGATTGGATCGACCTGGAGCCCGATGACTGGCTGCCGTTGATCGAGCAGTTGGACGTCTTGGCCGACCTCAATGAGATCATCGAAGTCAGCGAGGAGCTTCTGAATCTGGTGGGGTGGGAAGCCCTGCCGACTGCCATCCTGGAATCGCCCCTGGACTACCTGGAGGACCTCCTGGAAGACTACCTCAGGCCGAGTGAGGAAGCAGAAAATTGGCTGGAGGGTTGGGGGCTGTGGAAGGGCCGCCGCAGAAAAGACCGCCATCTCCTGAAGATCTCCCTGGCCATCCTGCAACTCGGACAGGAACTACCTGAATCGGCCCGAGAGGCGATCACGGCCTGGGCCAACCTACAACGTCACATCCGGCTGATGCCGCCGGGAGAGCTTGCCTGTGAGACTTGTCCGGCGGCGCCTTTCTGCGATGAACTGGCCGCGCCTGAACTGCCGCCCGCCGTGCGCGGCTTCAGCCTGCTGGTTGGCCTGAGCCTGATGCGTTGGCCCCAACGAGCCACCGGGCTGCCCGTCGTCCTGTCGGCGGAGATGGAACCGGCCCTCTACACCGCGTTGATGGAGCGTTGGCAGGCTTTGCCCGACGACGAAGTGGCGGGTCCAGAATCCCTCTTCGCCCAGGGCCAACTGGCTCACTTCCTCTCCCAGGTGGGGACAGTGGAGGCCCTGGGCCTGGACATAGGTCTGGAGGGATACGACACAGCGACGCTCTATTCCCGCCTGAGCCGGGCCATGCTCCTGATCCACAATCGCTGTCGGCATTGCGAGGAGCGGGTGGAGCTGGCCTGCCAGGCGGTGACCGGCTGGGAGGAGGGGCCCTGTCCGCTGATGGACGTGGCCGCCAGCCTGGTTATGACCGGCTCTCTGGCCGGATGCCCAAAAGTAGAGCAGGGCGGCGACCTGAGCCTGTCGAAGGATGGGGAGAGCCTTACAGAGAATTGAGCCGCTGCATCCTCCCCACTAGGCTAGACCGTCCCCCGGCCAGCGCGACATGATCCACTCCTGAGCTACCTTTTCCCCTTCGGTCACCCGACGACAATCTGGGCACAGTCTGACCCACGATAGCTCCGCTGCGTCATTCTGGAACTCCTGTGGAATGACCGCCAGAAGCTTGTTTATTATCCGCTCGGTGGTGAAAGGGGCGTCGCACCGCCGGCAGCGAAGCAGGTCAAAGGTCGCTGTCAGGTATTCGCCGGCGAGCGCCGTCTCAGTCGCCGGCGTGAGGGTGATGGCCTCCTCCGGGCAAACTTCGGCGCAACGGGTGCAGTCCTCACCACAGATGCGGACAAAACGCAGGGTGCGCTGCCGGCCATCGTCGGCGAAAGTGATGAGCCCGGCCTGACAGACGTGGGCGCAGGCCCAGCAGCCAATACACTTATCCAGGTCAACCACCACCTGCGACGTGTGGTTCGTCATCTCCATCACCTCCCAGCGCCCGGTGCAGCGGGGCTACTCCCCTTTTCCAACGAAAGAGGCATAGCCCTGATCATGGCCAAGGCAGCCCGACGTTTGGCCTCTTGGGTGAAAGCTTCGTACTCACCGTAGTGGAGGGCCTGAGTGGGGCAGGTGATCACGCAGGCGGGTGGTTTTCCCGCTGCCACTCGCTCGGAGCAGAGGTCGCACTTGTAGATCACTTTGCCAGACCGGTCAAAGCCAATCACGCCAAAGGGACAGGCAAAAAGGCACAAGCCGCAACCCGTACATTTGGCCACGTCGAGGGAGATTGTCCCGTCCTCAGCAGAGGTCAGCGCTTCGGTATAGCAGGCTGTGACGCAGGGAGCCACAGCGCCCCCTCCGCAGTGACGGCAGGAGAGGGGCACGGCGAAGCGGTCCTCCACCAACACCACCCACATGTTGGATTTGGGATTCGAGCCGTGCTCTCGTTGACAGGCTACCTCACAGGCCCGACAATCAATGCAGCGCTTCAAGTCGGCGTAGATCAGTTCAGGCATAGCATCACTCCTTCTCAGGTGCGACGCACTTGTCAAATGCGTCGCACTTTTACTCCTGAGGCCCTTTCGTAATTCACCCGCAGAGGGGACGGCTACCCTCCCGCAGGCTT
>JAOZOT010000613.1 GCA_029933115.1 Anaerolineae bacterium
TTTCTCCTCCGCCTGCACCTCGGCCAGCATGTCGCTGAACAGTTCCTCGTGGTAGATTTCGTGCTCGCGGATGCGGCTCAACAGCTTGCGCAGTCCTTCGTCCTCGATCTGGTCGAGTTGGCGGGTATAGTCCATAGTCACGGCGCGTTCGGCTTCGATATCGGCCTGGAGCATTTGTGCGGTGTCGCCCTCCAGGGCCAGGGCGGTGTGTTCGATGTCGGGGTGACCGCCCAGTTCGGTCACCTCCTCGGCCAGCCAGCCCAGGTGTTGCATCTCGTTGATGGCCTGCATCTCCAGTTCGCGCCCGATCTCGCAGTGGGGTGTGACAAAATTATGATAGAGGTACTGCAAAATGACCGTGTACTCGTGGCGCACTCCCTGCTGCAAGATGTCGAGCACCTTGGACTCTGCTTCCTCGGCCGAGCGAGCCTCCAGCGGCCCGGGAGCTTCTGTCCCCTCTTCGGCCAGCTCGTCGGACAAGTCGGCGAACACGTCTCGATGGGCCTCCTCGTCGGAGAGGATGCGCCGCAGCAGTCGCTTGATTTTGGGGTCGGTGATGGCGGCAATGTGCTCCTTGTATTGAGCGATAGCCCTCTCCTCGGCCAGGACATCGCGCGCCATCCATTCGACCGGTCCACTACCTGCCAGGTCCACTGCGCTTCGCTCCATATCCGGCTTGCCGCCCAGTTCGACGATGGCCTCGGCCAGCCAGTCGAAATGGCGCATCTCGTCACGGGCGATGGCCTCGATCTCGCAGGCCTCCTCACCCTCGCCGATGGCGTAGGCGTGTTGCAGGTATTGGATGACTGCGGCGTGCTCATCGCGCAGGTCGGCGTTGAGCATCTCGATTATCGCTTGTTTGTCGTTCATTATGCTCCTCCTGACTTGTTTCGTGTCCTACAGGTCGGCAGCGAATGTGCCGACGACGGGGAAGCTCTGGAGCAAATCCGCGCCGTGCGGCGCCTGGTCCAGGTCACCGGTCAGGTCGCTGCCGGCGGTGTGGATTGCCTGGTGCTTGCCCTTGTGCCATAAGAAACTGCGGGATACGTCATAGACCAGGCCCTGGTAGGCGCGGTCCTCAATGCGGGCTGTCTCTGTAATCTCTTTGATTCCTTCTCCCTCCAGTCCGATCAGGTTCACCCTCGGATGGTGTAGTAATAGTAGGTGGTGAGTTCAGCGGCTGCGTTTTTGACCAGCAATTCCACCAGTTGATCAACGTCGACCCCTGCTCTCTCCACCATCTCTCGTGCGACCTTGGCCATTGTGTTTCTCCTTTCTTCTATCTGTTGTTTTGTGGTACCTTACTGGACACCGGCATTTTTGCTCGTAGTGCCGTTCAGAATGGTGAAAAGCAACTGAAGTCGCCACGTGGTATTCAAAATTCGCCAGACTCCAGTACCTTACTCCGGCCGGGTTGGTAATCCGGCCGTCAGGCCGTTGGGCGGGCTTATCCCACAAATCCACGTGGACCCCGTTCCCTTCAGCCGCTGTCTGCTAACTGCTTGCCCAGTTCGTAGGCTGCTCTCAGCGCCTCGGGGCGTTTGCGGACGGCTCCTTTCTCGTCAACATCGCCGACGTGCAGCTTGTGGGCGAATTCGGCGTCCAGCGTGTCCAGGAAGTAGCGCATCGTCGTGTCCGCGCAGCGGAACCCTGCCGGCACGTTGTGTCCGGCTGTGGTGATAAGCGCGCCCCGACGTGGCTCTCCGCTGGGCGTCGGAGGCAGTGTTTGTTTCAGCACGTACTTGCGTGCCCATAGACACTGGCAGCGGTCAATGAACGCTTTGAGTTGGGCGCTGACGGCCATAAAGTAGATCGGGGTGGCCAGGATAATGCGCTCCGCCACGATCAACTTTTCATACACATCCTGAAAGTCGTCCTGCACCACGCAGCGCCCGGCCGTCCAACAACCGTCGCAGGCAATGCACGGCGCAATGCGCAGCCGGGCCACGATGATTTGTTCCACGTTCGCCCCTGCCTCGGCTGCGCCTGCCAGCGCTTGCTCCAGCAACAAGTCCGAGTTGCCGCCCCGACGCGGGCTGCCGGCGATGCCCAGTACCTTCAACGTGACTACAAAACCTCCAACGCTTTGAGGATTTCCTCTATGCCCGGCGCTTCTTTTCTGATTCGTTGAACCCGGCTATCGGATGGGCCACCGGCCCCGGCTCTGTGGCCCTCAATATCATGAAAGCCGTGGCCATGCCCGTATCAAACAGGTAGTATTCTCTTCCTTTG
>JAOZOT010000614.1 GCA_029933115.1 Anaerolineae bacterium
CAGGCCCTGGATCAGAGCCATGTATTCCGCCTGATTGTTGGTCTGCTGGCCGACGAATTGGGACACTTCTTTGAGGACCCGACCTCGCTCGTCTTCGATCACCACGCCGATGCCGGCCGGGCCGGGGTTGCCGCGCGCTGCTCCGTCGGCGTAGATGATTAATCGCCGCATGTTATCCTCAGCGTTCCACGTACAAGATGCGTTGACAACTGCTGCAAAAACTCAGCGCGTTCCCTGAACGGGCCTGCTGAACCTGGCTGGTAGGCAACGTTACTCCACAGGCCTGACAGGCTCCTCCCTTGAGAAGGGCCACCGCCCGACCACCTTTCCGACTACACAATTCCCCATACAAAGCCAAGTCCTCTGCCCCTATCATTCCCTCCAGCTTAGCTCGCTCCTCTTTCAGGTGAGCCAGCCTTCTTTCCAATTCGCCCCGTTCCGCTGTCAGCCGCTCTTGAGTCTGGCTCCACTCGGCTTCAATTTGAGCCAGACTTGCCCTTTTGCTATCTACTTCGGCCTCGTGCTCTTCGACCTCGACCATAGCTTCTATTTGCCTGTCTTCCAACTCGCTCTTTCTGCGCTTGAGATAACTGACCTCGTTCTGCAAATTGGCCAATTCTTTCGGATTGGTGACGCGCCCGCCATACAGCCTCTCCTCAACCGAAGCGATCTTGGCAGTCAGGCTCCTGGTTTCCAACTCCAGATCACGCAGCGTAGCTCGCCAGCGGTTCAGTTCGTTTTCGGCCCTCTGCAAAGCGCGTTGTGCCCGATGCAACTCCTCGCTCTCCCCCAGGCCAGCTTCCACTTCCTCCAGACGACGTCTTCCATCACCTATCTCCAGGTCAATGGTCTGCAAGCGGTAAAGCAGGTGAGTTCTATTCATCGCCATAGCCTCCTTTGGGAAAAGTCCCTTCAGAGAGAATCAATCCAACACATGCCCTAAAAAAAGAGCCTAATGCCCAAAAGCATTAGGCTCCCAGATGTGACCCGTCTGAGAACTCTTCTACCCTATCTGACCTCACTGCCGGTGCCGAATTGCCCTCTCGGTACACTATCCATCTCCCTGGTTATGACTCGCGTAACTACCTGCCTCTGCTTCGCTCCTAATTATACCACATTCACTATTGCGGGGCAAGACATCGCCCTTTCCTCGGCAGACAAGTGCGCAAACTCGCATTTTATGGTATACTGTGCCATAAGGTAGTGAGGAGGACCGACAGGTGGCCGAGAGCTTTCCCCTTGAATTGTTGCGCATCCTGGTCGCATCCAAGCTGGCGGTGGATCCGGCTGTCCTGACTTTCCAGCCCATCCCTACCGGCAAGCACAACACTTCCTACTTCGTTGGCACCGGTGAGAGGGAGCTGGTACTGCGTATTGCTCCACCCGACGACGCTGGGTTCCTCTTCTACGAACGGCGCATGATGGCCCAGGAGCCTGAAATCCACGCCCTGCTGCGGGAACGGACCACTGTCCCCGTGGCCCGCATCCTGGCCTACGACGATTCCCGCACCCTGATTGACCGCGATTACTTGCTGATGGAACGCCTGCCAGGCCGTCCCCTGACCGAGGTACGGGTGAGAGGCTCCCTCTATGCCCACATCCTCCACCAAGTCGGCAGCTACCTGCGACAGATGCACGACCTGACAGCCGAAAGATATGGCTACCTGGGTGCCCACCATCCAATGGAGCCACAGGCAAGCTGGTGGGACGCTTTCGTGGTGATGTGGAACCTGATCCTCGACGACATCGTAGCCGCCGGGGGTTACACCGCTGAGGAAGCAACCTTTATGCGCCAACTGCTGCCGGCCTACCGGTCCTGCTTCGACCGGTCAGTACCGGCAAGCCTGCTGCACATGGACGTGTGGCACCAGAACATCCTGGTAGATGCCCAAGGCACAGTCACCGGGCTGGTGGACCTGGACCGGGCTCTGTGGGGCGATCCAGAGATCGAGTTCGCCGTGCTGGATTATTGTGGCATCTCGGAGCCGGCCTTCTGGGAAGGATATGGGCAGAGTCGAGACACCTCGCCTGAGGCCCAGGTCCGAGCTCGTTTCTACCTGCTCTACGAAGTGCAGAAATACATTGTCATCCGCCTGCTGCGGCGCGCCGATCCAGCAGGTGCGCAACGCTACAAGGAGCAGAGCTTTGCCCTGGCTCGCCCTCTCGCCGATGGCCTCGCCTGAACGCTAAAGCGAGTGGGCTGACAACGCCTCTAGCGGGACAGCCTGCCCC
>JAOZOT010000615.1 GCA_029933115.1 Anaerolineae bacterium
AAGATCACCGAGGTGCAGACCTTCTGGGTGGACAAGGAGAGAATCGGCGAATCGGCAAATCGGCAAAACTCGCCGCTATCGGCGGAAGAGCAGGCCCTGGTGTGCTATGCCCTGGAGCACCTGGGCGGCAAGTTCAATATCCGTGACTTGGCCGAGGCATTCAAAGGACATGTCAGTCAGCGCCGGATCGAGCAACTTTCTCGGCAATGGGAGGCGCTTGGTTGGCTCGTGGCCGGACGAACCCGAGCTGAGGGCAAGAGGATTGCTGGGGCTCTGATAGTCGCAGCCAGTAGTGCCTGATTGGGTAGGGTTTTAGCACAAAAACCGATGATTTGATGATTTGGGTGATTTCGATGACACGGTCTATGGCGCAACAGTGCTCGCTTTTTTGTTGTCCACCTTCGGAAAATAATATCTCCGTGTCATGGTACAGAGACTGCAAAGACGTGGGAGGGAGGAATCATGCTTTGTGATGCCTGTCTGATGCTTCTCTACAAACGTTTCAAGGCCGACGCGACGACCAGGAAGGTTTTCTTTGCCCTGGGCGTTGATGATTTCCCCACCATCGAGACCCTCACCGCGGAGAGCGGGGTGTCTATCTCCAAGGTGCGCGACGCGCTCAGCTATCTCCGAGGCACCGGTTTGGTATGGGGCGACGGCTGTCATGGCCTCTCGGAAAGTGGACGGCGGCTGCTGGAACTGCTGCGCGACGCGGACCAGCCAGAGCCGGCCGAAACCCTATGTGACAATTGTTTGCTGGAAATCGGGCAGGAACTGGATAGCGACACCTTCGCGGTGCTGGCCCAACTCGCCGACTTGAGAACACACAACCGGCACGATCTGATCCTGGGCACCGAGATCACCTTCGCTCAGATACGGTACGTATTGCGAACGTTGGAGGGTGCACAATTGATTCAGAGTGGACGGGGACGATCCTTCCGTCTGTCGGAGACAGGACGGCGGTTGGAGAGGCTCCTTCGCCGACAGCAAAGAGCTTCACAGTGGGATTCCGTTGGCAGCAGCCAGGGCCCTGGTGACAGGGGGCCGCTATCGCTGAGTGTGGCAACTTGATACTAATGATAGGGAGTGGGGGAGAGGAGGAGCAGGGAAAAGTGCGGACGGGCTACAGCCCTTCTTGCTGGCGCACCGCAGTGGCTGCCGCACGCAGTTCGTCTTTGTCGAAGAGGTCAGCCAGGGTTTCCAATCCGTCCACGAACTGTTCGATCGAGGGGCTGTGATCAATGCCCCGTCGCGTCAATTCCTGCATCATCTGCTCAACGCCGATACCTGCGTAGCGGGCCGCGCCGCTCAGGTTCAACCGACCGCGTTCGTAGAGAGTGCAAGCACGCTCCAACCGCATACGGCTCAGCCCTTCCAACACCCATTTCCGCAGCAGGATGTCTTCTGGCAGGTGCTCGGCTTGGCTAAGTTGACGCAACTGTTTGTCTTCCGCGCCTGTCAGTTGAATTTTCTTTGTTACCGTCCTTGTATTATCAGGATTTACGGTTGTCATCATGGTCACTCCTTTGTCGAGCTAGAAAGCCCAAGGCTGTCATCGCGGCCCGCTTGAGATGTCTGGCTATCTCTGACCGAACAAGTATTGCTTCGGCGTCGTTGTAAGAGAGCAGGCGATCTACGTAGAGTAGCACAACGAAATCCGCCGAAGCAATGACCTGCAGTCCTCGTGCCTTTGCCAGGTGATAAGGGGCTTGATCATCAATCAGCAGGACATATCCTTGCTCCTCAGCCAGCCCAATGGCAGCGTTTTCGCCCGGGTGAAACCAGTCAACCGGTTTAGAAGGGTCTTGAAGCTTTAGCCTCTCGCTCTGCCGCCAGTGCCGGAACGTCTCGCCGGCCGGAGTGAGTTGGTCCACATCTGGCGGTGTGTATTCAATTTCCTGGATGACTGCTGTAGGCACAAAGAGATTGAAATAGTCAGGCAGGTAGTCTACCAGCCCACCGTGATGGGCGTTGATCCAAAACGATGCATCCAATACGGCATTTCGCTTGTCCACGAAAGTTATTATACCACACCTGGGTCTTGGGAACAAAGTGGAAAGAAGGGGACTATCATGAGCAAGAAGACTTACAAACGGAGTTTGCGATTTGCTTTCATCGGCAGCGGCGAGGGGGGCGGACGGATGGCGGCCACCTTTGGGCGGATGGGCTACCCGGCTGCGGCCATCAACACCACCGAGGCTGACCTGGCCCGCCTGCGCCTGCCC
>JAOZOT010000616.1 GCA_029933115.1 Anaerolineae bacterium
AAAGATGGGAAGGATACGTAACCTTGATCTCCTCCCTGTAGCGCGCAGTGAAGATCCGAGGGGAGGGGCCGCCTGGTCACCGGATGGGAAGCATCTCCTATTTTATTGTCGTCCCAAGAGCGCATCGGCGTCAGTTTTGTGCCTGGCATCTGTGGAGGTGGAGCGATGAAGGAGAGATGGCTTTTCTATGCAACCGCGAGCCTCCTTCTCCTGTTCCTGTCGTTGAGGGCCATTACCCTCATCACCAAAGCGGTCGCCCAGGAAGAGGATCAACTTTTCTCAGACATCACGGTGCAAATGTATGCCCTGGATCCTGACAGTGGTGCTGTTCTGGATACCGAAGACCCTTCTTGCAGAGTTGATGATCCTTCCACCATCTCTAACAGAAGACTGGCGGCTCGTAGCACTGAAAATCTACCTGAAACTGGGTTACATCCCTTTCCTGTATGCATCGGATATGCTGGAACGATGGCGCACCATTTGCACTCAGATACAATGGCCGTTTACTCCTGAAAAGTGGAAATCGTGAAACTAGGCGCCGCCCAACACGCGCTTGGTGCGACCCGTTTATCCGAAACCGCGACAAGCGGGGGATGGGCAGCAAAGAGAAGATAACCGGCAATCCCGAACTTTGACAACTGTGTGCCCATTCAGGTGCGGCGGACGAAACCCGCCAATTCTTGACCTCCAGGCGGAGGAGTGACAGCGTCGCCCTACGTTGTGCGCCCGGTAAACGCACGGCGGAGTGCAAGGGTGAGAAGGGGATAAGCTGCCGGCCGAAGGCGGCGACGCCTCAAGTAGGTGACTATGGACAGCGCAAGCGAAGGTGTGGGGGAAGCGTCGTGAGTTGGAACCTGCGAAAGCGGCCGTTACACGCAGGCCCAAAACGGGAAATGCCCCCATTCGGCCCCGTGCTCAAGCGTCACGGGGTATCCGCTCGATACGAGGGACACGGCGTAGAGCACCGTCCTAACGTCGCGGAAAATGGACACACGGAACGGGGGAACCCCGTGCCGCTCTCTCCGGAAGGAGAGCAGGCAACCGGCCGGAAGCGGCGGGGGAGTAGGATGGCTCAAGAAGCAAAGGCCCTGGGTAACGCCGGGGATAAGCTGACGTGAGCCCGGTACGTGGGAAGGTAGAGGTACTGGAGGGGTTCAGGTCTTGGGCAGACGGGGCGGAAAGAATACCGGCGCAACGTCTACCGACTTCAAAGGCGCATCTACCGAGCGACACGGCAGGGTGACCGGAGGCGTGTCCACGGGTTACAACGGCTGCTGCTTCGCTCGTGGTCGGCGCGGTGTTTAGCCGTCCGGCAGGTCGGTCAGGACAATCGCGGCAAGCGCACGGCAGGCGTGGATGAGGTCAAGAACCTGACCCCGAAACAACGGCTGAAGCCGGCGCGGGAGCCGGCGAACCCGGCGGGATGGCGTGTGGCACCGATTCGACAGACGTACATACCTAAACCGGGAACAACGGAGAAACGCGGACCGGGGATACCGGTGATGGCCGACCGGGCCTGTCAAGCCCTGGTGAAGCCGGCGCTAAAACCGGAATGGGAAGCCCAATTCGAGCCGAACTCTTATGGCTTCCGGCCGGGCCGCTCGGTGCACGACGCGATAGAGGCGATCTTCAACGCCATCTGCTTGAAACCCAAGTACATGCTGGAGGCCGACATCGAAAAGTGCTTCGACCGCATCAACCACGAGGCCTTGCTGAAGAAGCTGAAGACGATACCGCCGGTAGAGCGGCTCATTCGAGGCCGGCACAAAGGGGGCATCGTGGACAAGGGCCAATGGTTGTTCCCGGAAGCCGGAACGCCCCAAGGAGGCGTCATCTCGCCACTGCCGGCCAACGTCGCCTTGCACGGATTTGAGCGGGCGATGGATGCAGTGAGCAGGCGATACCGCATCGGTGTGATACGCTATGCGGACGACTTTGATACTGGGCCAAGACCTGGACACGCTGCGGGCGGTGAAAACAGAGGCCGAGGCCTGGTTGATGGAGATGGGACTACGCCTGAAAGCGGCCAAGACCTGCATCACTCATACGCCGGACTCAGCCTGGTGCCCAGGCCATCTTGGACGTGCGAGCCGTTCGCATCAATGAAGACCGGGACGCCTACCAACATTTCCACCGTGGATAGCAACACCAACGCCTCTATGGCGTTCACTCCGTAGTGCCTTTAGCCGAGGAGACCGTTCTGGAGCAGGCCGCTTGAACTGTGA
>JAOZOT010000617.1 GCA_029933115.1 Anaerolineae bacterium
TTTACGGCGTTGCTTCGTATTACTGCGGGTCCGTGGGCCGGAGCGATCTTACCGTCGTTTCTGCGGTATGGCTTCGTGGATGCGGGGGACGGCGTTACCACCGGTCTGAAGTCCCGTGGGCGGCACGCCGAGCGGCTGGCGGCGTTCTTGGAGTATGCGGGGCTGGATCTGCAAAGTGACACCATCCCATACTCAGAGAACGTTCTGCCGTGGTTGGAGAAAACGCTTCAGGAGCGTAACCACGACTTTATGGTCGTAGTGGATAACGGGTACGTTGAGGGTTACGGCCCCGCCCCGATCTTGTCGTAGCCATGTACGAGCGAGTGCTGTCGCTTTTGCCGCAGGCTCGTCGCTATCAACACTACGCCATCGGGTTGTGCCCGTTCCACGCCGACCAACATCCATCGCTTCTTGTCACAGAGAAGTGGTTTAAGTGTCTTGCTTGTGGACGGCGCGGGTCTTTGAGGACTTTGTTGGCTGCTCTGAACCCAGCGGACCCGCGCCTCACCAAGCCGATAGCACGAGCTAAGTCTCGAAATATCTTCCCGCTGTGGGAGAATAAAGCGGCGTTGGAGAGTATGCTTGCAGATGCTCACACGCGGCTGGTGCAGTCCGAGTCTCTGCGGGCGTGGTTGAAGCGTCGCGGTATCGAGCAGATGTTGATACGGGCTGAGTTGGGGTGGTGTCGGAATTGGTTTACGATCCCATTCAGAGACCGCGACGGACAGTTGTTGGGAGCCGCGGCGCGGGCCGGTACAGAACTTTCCAAACGCGTTCCCAATAAGATGACGACCCCATGTGGACAGCCGCCGCTTCTGTACGTGCCGGACTGGGTTCTGTGGGTCACAGCGCCGGCGGTTTACATCACGTTCGGGTTGATAGACGCGATCTCGTTGGTACAGTTGGGATATGCCGCGGCGTCGCCGTCTGCGGGGCAAAACTCCACTAACCCACGCTGGCTGGACGACGTACAGAAACCGATCTACGTAGTGCCGGACAAAGGAGAACTCAGCGCCGCGATCAAGTTGGCTACGGCTCTTGGCTATCGGGGGCGTGTGCTGGAGCTAGAGTATCCCGAGGGGCTGAAAGACCCAAATGACTATCTGCAAGTCGGGCAGAGTGAGCTTTTGAAAAAACATCTAGAGGAGGCAAAACAGCGCGATGCGTCTCGAAGAACTAAGTGAAATCGTTTTTGGCAAAATTCTGGATGGCTCTGTCCTGCCCGCGGCTATCAGCCCCGGCGATCTGGCGGAGCCGTACTCTGGTATGGTGGCGTACATCAAGAAGAACCCACATTGGACGCCGGAATCGTTGGTGCAGGAGTTTGGGCTTTACGCGATAGAACGAGCGCGGATAGCGGCGGCGTCGGCTGAAACCCCGATAGACATTGACTGGCCGCTGTTGCTTCGCCGCACCGCGGTTATGCACAGGGTTGGTAAGAGATACGCGGCGGCGGCGGATAGCTTGATGCACGGAGACAGCGTAGACCCAGCCATTCTTATCCAAGAAGCGTATCATCTTGCTAACATCGACAGCGTTGTGAGGCACGGTAACGAGATCGAACCAGCTTCAATCGTTCTGCGCCCGTCGTTCTGGCAGCCCATAGATCGCTTTGTGGGGGGTTATCCGGATGCCAGTCTCACCATCGTCGGCGCGACGCCGGGGACGGGTAAGACAACTCTGTTAGCGAAGCTGGCGGTCGAGGCGGTGAAGAACGAAAAGAAAGTCTTGCTGTTTACAATGGAGATGACTGCCCCGCAGCTTATGAAGCGCGTCCACGAGATAGCAACTCTGACGGACGCCGAGCGGGGGCGGCTTGCTATCTGCGATGATATGCTGTCTCCATCCGAAGTGGCGGCGGTGGCGGCGAAGTATGCTCAGGACGTTCACTTTATCGGTATTGACTTCGCGGAGCTTATGAGGCGGGACGATGGTTTTTCGTCAGAATCTTCGATGGCGGCGGTTTATCTGACGATGCAGCAAACTGCCAAAATTCTGCGCGTGCCGGTGGTGCTTTTGTCACAGCTAAACCGCGAGTATGTCGGTAAGTTGCCCGATCTTCAGCATTTGCGTTATACTGGAGTGGCGGAGATCGTCGGGGCGCTTATCATGTTTATCTACAACCCGAATCTCATCCCGAATATGGCGGACACGAGCGGGGCGTTGCCGCGGGTGCCGGGGAAGGGATATATTATCGTTCGCAAGACGAAGTTCGGACACAA
>JAOZOT010000618.1 GCA_029933115.1 Anaerolineae bacterium
GAGATACTTTTGCCAATCACGAATGGAGATATATGTCCATGCCCAATAAAAGAGAAAACGAGCTATCAGAAATCGAAAGGAAATTGGAACTGGCCCAAAAGCAAGCTCTCCTCTATGGCCGTGACCTGCGGCGCATTTACCAGGCGGAAAAGGCCAGGAGAGAGGCGTTGGAATTGGCCCATCAGAAGTTGAGAGCCATCTTTGATAGCACTACCAGCGGGCTGGTAGTTACCGATGAGAATTTCATCATCACCGAGGTGAACCCGGCCTTTTGCGCCTTGCTTGAACGCGAGAGCGAGGCCATCCTGGGCATGCCTCTCCCTGAGGTGATGAAAGCTACTGGACTGGGCAGCGTTCTCAAAGAGATGCAAGACTATAGCATCAACTCTGTCACTCACGAGATAGAATTGACCGAACCGGTGAAACATACCCTCCTGGCTACCGTGTCACGGCTGAAAACCAAAGGAGGCCGCGGTTGGGTGATTGTCCTTCACGACCTGACAGCTCAGAAAAGGATCGAGAACCTGAAGAACGAGTTCATGGCTATCGCTTCTCACGAACTGCGGACGCCCCTGACTGCTATTATGGGTTTTTCTGAGCTTTTGGCCGAAGACCTGGCGGGCATCCTTGACGAGGAGACACAAAATCGCCTGGAGGCTATCCAGAAGGCAAGCAGGCGCCTCCAGAGGACAGTTAATGAGTTGACAGAGTTCGTCGGCACCGATGATAGAGCCCTCGAACTTGGGCAGGAACAGATCGATCTGCGCCAACTGGTCTACGACGCCATCTTCAACGTCAAAGCCGCAGCCGACACCAAAGGCATTACCATTATTGAAGAACTCCCTCACACTCCCATGCAGGTCTGGGGTGATCGCAGAATGTTGCTGGGGGCTCTGACTCATCTCCTGGAAAATGCCATTACTTTCAACCGCCGTGCAGGGAAAGTGTCGGTGAAGGCCGGTGAAGAAGAAGAGTTCTGGCAGATCACCATTGAAGACACCGGTATCGGTATCCCGCAGATAGACCTGGATAACATCTTTATTCCATTCTATCAGGTCGAAGAGCACCTGACCCGCTCGGTAGGCGGGTTGGGTTTGGGATTGTCCATAGCCAAACGGGCGGTGGAGTTGCACGGAGGAAGGATTCGGGTCCAAAGCCGTCTGGGTGAGGGTAGCATTTTCAGTTTCACCCTGCCCAAAGCGCGACAAAAGGATGAACTCAGCAAGTTGGAGGCTGAACTTGAGGCCAGCAGGCAAAGCCCGAAACACACCCCGGATTTAGCGAGGGCCTACGCCGAGAACAGAAGGAAGACCGGCCAACTGGAGATGACTACCAGGCAGTTGAAGCGGGCCGGGCGGTTAGCTGCCATCGGTCAGGCAGCGACGGCCCCGGCCCGTGCTCTGGGCAGCGTGCTAACCCCTCTAGGCATGTATACAGCCTTGCTGCTGGCTAATCGGGACCAACTGGGTGAGGAGAACGTAGGCTACGTTGAGCGGATCAAAGAAATCGCGAACCAGGTGAACAGAATACTGCATCAATTGATGGACTTCTCTCGCGAGGACGGCAGCGTGAGAGAAACCGTCGTTGTAGAAGAGATGATAGATGAGGTCCTGTCTGTACTCGAACGTATGCTGACCGGAAGAAACATCACCGTGGAAAGGGACTATCAGAGTGAGAAAGCTTGCGTCTACGCCGACCCCGGTTTGTTGGGACAAGTTTTTACCCACCTTATCATCAACGCAGCCGATGCTATGCCCCAGGGAGGCAAGCTAACAGTTACCACTCGCATTTTCCAGGACTCAGAGCCCTCCGCTGAGCGAGGTTATCTGGAAATCGTTTTGGCCGACACAGGTTGTGGAATCGCCGGCCGAGACCTGGACCACATTTTTGAACCTTTTTATACCACCAAAGAGAGAGGCAAGGGCGTGGGATTGGGGCTGTTCGTCAGCTACGGCATCATCGAGAAGCACGGCGGAACCATTGATGTGGAAAGCGAGCCAGGTGTGGGAACCTTTTTCACCATTCATTTGCCTCTGGCTCGATCAGGTGCTGCTTGACGTTGTTTCACAGCCCCACCTCGCTCCTGTCGGATTGGCCATCCGGCGGCCCAGGACCAGGCGCGCCTTCCCCCGGGGCAGGCGAAGGCATTGCCTTCGTCTGTCCACCCGCTGAAACTTCTATTCGAGCCTGCTGGAGTCGAGACTTCGGTTCTCTGCTCT
>JAOZOT010000619.1 GCA_029933115.1 Anaerolineae bacterium
GCAAAGCACCGGTCATTAGCGACTCAAGTCGCCACTACGAGCATTTTTCAGACACGCTTCACTATGAGCAAGCAGGCTTGTAGTGCGCGCTTTGGTTTTGACAAAAGGCGGTTTATATGTTATCATTTTATGCACACGTGTGCAAAACCGAACTCGCAAGAGTAAAGGTAGCTTTGCTAACGAAAATTTATGGAGGATAAAATGTCAGAGGAACCAAAATACTTCACGACGGAATATCCCGGCGTGGTCTTTGAAAACACGGCTGTGGGCCGCTTGAAGAAGGAGATTTGGGAAGCCAGCGACGAGGAAATTGAGGCCATCCTGTCTGAGTACGGGATGCCCTCCCCCTGCGAGTGGGCCAAGCCCGGCTCCTACATCCAGACGACAGTGCGCCACGACCTGGTCGAGCAGCGCCGCAAAAACGATATTGTGATTATCCCGGTGGGCAGCACCGAGTTGCACGGCGATCACACCGTCAGCGCCAGCGATACGCTGTTCGTCAGCCAGATTGCCGAGGGGGTGCGGCGCTATTTCGCCAAGCAGGGCCGCCCACCTGCGCTGGCCTTGCCCCCACTGATGTACGGCTCTCACCCGTATCACCACCTCGGTATGCCGGGCACGGTCATTATCCGTGACCACGTCGCTGTCGAGTTCATGGTAGACGTGATGTTGGGCCTGTGGAACGATGGCTGGCGCAAACAAATCATCCTCAACAACCACGGGCAACTCTGGGTGCTGGAAGAAGCGCTGCACGAGTTCTGCAAACGCTACCAGTTGCCGGGCATCTACCGCGTGATAGACTGGCACCGCGCCGTGCGCGAGTTCTTCAACACCAAGGACGAAGGCGGCCAATGGGATACTAACTTTGTCCACGCTGATGAGTCGGAGACTTCCCTGGGCCTGTATCTCTTCCCCGAAATGGTCAAGATGGAATACGCCGTGGACACGGAGGGCGTGTCTTTCCTGCCAGACGGCCACCTGGACAAGTCCGTGGATCCGTTCCGCCGTCCGTGCCGCTGGTCGGAGGGCGAGGGGCACGCTGCCATCGAGATCGCCGGGACGCCCGAAGGGGTAGTGGGCAGGCCCACCCTCGGTGACCCCCACAAAGCCAAGCGGCCACTGGCTGCCATCTTGCGCTACCTGACCCTGCTCATTGACGAGATCCTGGAAGCCTTCCCACCGGGCACAGTCCCACCGACCGAGATGGTGACTCTTCGTTCAGAGGAAGAGATGAAACCATATTTGAAGGAACCCATGAGCCCCGGCTGGAAGACGGTCTACGGACTGCCCAAGATCGGCCAACAATAATCAAAACACAGGTACATAGATATTTCCCTCCAGTTGGAAACGGCGGCAGGGAGGCTTTCCCAACTCTGCTCTGAGGGTGGCGACGCCGTCGAGAAAATCAAGGATTTTGCGGCGAGCTTCCGGGCTCAGGAAAGTGCGGTCATCCTTGATCCCTTTATCGGCCAGCGACCATTGGCTGTAATCGGCGCAATAGCCGCTGTGGAACTGGACCACAAAGCCCTCGATGCCGCAGATGAGAAGGGGCAGAGTAATAGGGTGCACCGAATAGGGACAGACACAGAAGATGGCTGTCCTGAACCTTCCCCGTTCCAAAGCGGGTACAAAGATGTCATGGGCGATGTCCAGAGCCGAGGTCATGATGTGTGTATCCGCTCCCGCTCGGAGAGCCTTGACGCCTATCATCCTGATCTCACAGTCTCGGCAGGCAGGGGGTAGGCTTCTTTCTTCGGCGCAGGACAAGTCCAGTTGAGCCAGGTAGAGACAGCGATGATTGAAGCGCCCCACCGGGCACTCATCGCCACGACCGACCCCTCCCATCGGCTTCTGGCAGAAGCCTACCGCTACCAGGAAACCACCCTCCCCCTCAGCCACCCTGCGCTGAAAGTCCCCCTCTGCCTCCGAGAAGAGATAAGTGATCTCACCCCTCCGGCAGTCACCGTGAACCAGACGGCGATAGGCCAGCAAACCTGAGATAGTGCGCAGCGGATGCCGGCAGATGACCTCTCTGAGGAAAGCACCGCCGTAGCGATGGGGCAGGCTTCTGAGAGAGAAATCCCAGACTCTGAAACCCAGAAAGGCTCTCTCATCCAACTTGCGAAACATCTCGTCCCTCCTCAGCGACTGAGGGCGCCACCACGTCCCCCACTTCCATAAATCCGGCCCAACCCAGGCGCGGGGCCAAAGTCC
>JAOZOT010000620.1 GCA_029933115.1 Anaerolineae bacterium
TCAAGTCGCCACTACGAGCATTTTTCAGACACGCTGTAAACGGCCATCTGCGCAGGTTGATAGCCTGCTTCAGCGAGCTTTAGCTCGGAGGCCAGGCTGCGCTCCCTCCCGGTGAGGGAGGAAGGTGGCGGAGGGACACATCCCAACTTGCGGCGCAAGCCCTCTTCTGGCGGAGGATAATCTATGGCCGAACCTCTTCCTATCGGCGTGCTGGGCCTGGGCCGTATGGGCCAGGTACATGCTCGTCACCTGGCAAGCCTGCCTGAGGCCCGCTTGGTCGCTGTAGCCAGCCGTCGTCCAACGGTGGCCCAGGAGGCGGCTGCCCGCTACGGCGCTCGCGCCTGCACCGGTTATGAGGAGCTCCTGGCCGACCAGGAACTGCGGGCTGTGGTCATAGCCAGCCACACCCACGAGCATCGAGAGCACGTCGAAGCCGCCGCCGCAGCGGGCCTGGCCATCTTCTGCGAGAAGCCTTTGGCCCTCAGCCTGGAGGACGCCGATGCTGCTCTGAAAGCTGTGGCTGCGGCCGGTGTCCCCTTGCAAACGGGCTTTATGCGGCGCTTCGATCCCCCTTACCTCCAGGCCAAGCGACAGATAGAAGAAGGTGCTATCGGTCGCCCCCTCACTTTTAAAGCCGTCAGCCGTGACCCACAGTTGCCCACAGTGGAGGAGGCCGAGGCCCAGTTGCGAGGCAACCTTTTCATTGACCTGGGGATTCACGATTTTGACCTGGCTCGCTGGCTGATGGGCCAGGAGGTACGACAGGTCCAGGCCATTGGAGGAGCGCTGGTCTATCAGCGGCTGGCCGAGGAGGGGGGCGTTGACAACGGCCTGGTCAACGTTGTCTTCGCCGACGGTGCACTGGGCAACGTGGAGCTCAGCCGCAACGCTGCCTACGGCTACGACGTCCGCACCGAGGTGTTGGGCTCAGAAGGGGGACTGCTGATCGGTGGCCTGCAGCAGACTCCCTTGACGATGATGAGCCCCACCGGAGTCAGCCACGACGTCTTTCCCTGGTTCCCCGAACGTTTCAAAGAAGCCTATCTGAACGAGATTCGTTACTTTGTGGAATGTGTCAGAGCAGACCGGTTTCCTTCACCCGACGGCGAGGACGACCGAGCGGCCCTAGAGATAGCCTTGGCCGCCACCGAGTCCCTCAAAAGTGGCCGTCCTGTCGAATTGTCCGGGAGGCGGAGAGGATGAAATACGGTGTGTGCAATTGGATTTTCGGCGGTGAGCCTTTGAGTGAAACGGCAGCGCGATTGGCGTCTCTGGGTTATGATGGGGTAGAACTGGCCGGTGACCTGGACAAGTACAAGACCCCGGAGGTCAAGGCCGTGATGGGCGACCACGGCTTGACGGTGCTGTCCATCACCCCGGAGAATGTGGACCCAGCCCATCCCGACAAGAAGGTGTGGGGCCAGGCCGTGGACTATTACCTGCGGCTGTTGGATTTCGCCGCTGAACTGGGGGCGCCCATCGTCTGCTGTCACGGCGCTGTAGGCCGCATCCGCGCCGTCAGCAATTACAAAGAAGAGTGGGCGATATTTGTGGAGGCCGTGCAGCGCATCGGCCGGCGGGCAGAGGCGCTGGGCCTGCTGGTAGCGATAGAAGTCCTCAACCGCTACGAGGCCCACCTGTTGAACACGGCCCAGGAAGCCGTTCGCTTCGTGGAAGAGGTGAGCTGTGATAGCGTGGGCATCCTCCTGGACGCCTACCACATGAACATTGAGGAAGCCGACTTGCGCAGCGCCATCTTCACAGCCAGGGACCACCTGGTCCTTTTCCACGCCGCCGACTCCAACCGACAGGCTGTGGGTCGGGGCCACACTGATTTCCTGGGCCTCATGCGCACCCTGAAAGGCATCGGCTACGATGGCTCCATCATCGTCGAGTGCACGGCCTCGGGCCCCGACCCTTTCACGCCCGTCAAGGGCGAAGGCTGGCGGGACGAGGTCAATCGCTACGTGGCCGAGTCTATCAAATGCTTGAAATGGTATGAGGAGATCGCTTGGTACAGCCCTCCGTAAATTCGTTCCCGGATTACACCCGGCCGAGGGCATTGCCCGTAACAGTTTAGTTTTGTGAGGGCATTCGGCCCGGCCCCCGAGCTAAAGCTCAGGGCTGAACAGCTCAAGCCCGCTGAAGCGGGCTATCGAGCTGCGCAGATGGCCGTTTAGGGCGCTTTCAGCGCCCTTCCCCTGCTCAGCC
>JAOZOT010000621.1 GCA_029933115.1 Anaerolineae bacterium
GGGTGGAGTAATAGCCCCCGCCGTTGGAAATGACTGCGGCCATGAACTCTGCCGGATAGTGGCGCCGCAGATAGGCGGACTTGTATGCCACAAGGGTGTAGCTGGCCGAATGGGGCTTGCAAAAGCTGTAGCCGTCAAAGCCCATCATCATGCTCCACACATCCTCAATCACACGGGGATCCACCCCCCTTTGTCGCGCACCTCTCACAAACCGTTCATGAAAATCGCGCAGTTTTTTTTGTTTGTGCTTTTTGCTGGCCACTTTGCGAAGTGTATCTGCGTCAGCAGGATCGAACCCTGCCAGATGGATTGCAGCCTGGCTCAACTGCTCCTGGAAGACCATAACCCCGAGGGTCTCTTCCAGCACCGGACGCAGGAGAGGGTGAGGAGCCTCCCACGATTGGCCATGAAGCCTGTCCACCCAGGTATGGATGCTCTGGTTGGAGGCCGGGCGTATGATGGAGGTGACCACCACATTGATATGAAAGTGATCCATGCGCAGGTACTCTTCAAAGCTGAATCCGGAGCGGACCTGGGTGAGTACCCGCCTGGTGGCCGGACTTTCAAAGTAGAATACGCCGAGGGTGTCGGCATCATAGAAGACCCGGATGGTTCGGGGATCGCTCAACGGATCGAGCGTGGCATAGTCAATCTTCCGACCATAATTTTTTCTTACCATCTCCAGGGCATCCCGGATGACCGCCAGGCTGCGATTGCCCAGGATATCTATTTTTACCAGCCCGGCATCTTCCGCCGACTCCTTTTCCCACTGGAGAACCTGAAGACCGCTGGCGGATATCTCCACCGGGCAGTACCGGCGTATTTCATCGGGCACCACGACAAGGCCCCCGCAATGGGTGGACAGGTGGTTGAAGTGGGACTCGAGCTGGACCGCGGCATCCAGGATTTCATCCCAGGGCCTTTCGAATCGGATTCCACGCATCTTTGGGTGCCGAGCGATCTCCCCGGAGATTTCCTTGAGATGCCATCCAAAGCCGATTCTCCTGGTGACCCTGCTGATTTCTTGCCCTGTCAGGCCAAAAACCCTGGCCACCTCCCGGATGGCAGCCCTGGCGGCGAAGGTGTTGTGATTGGCCACCATCGCGGCTCGTCGGGTAGTGTATCTTGCAAATACCCTGTCGATTATCTGATCGCGCTCATCCCACGGGAAATCCACGTCAATATCGGGGGGATCCTTTCGGTCCGGGTTGAGGAACCGTTCGAAAAAGAGGTTGTGTTTGATGGGATCCACGTGGGTGATGCCCAGGGCATAGGAGACAATGGAGGCTGCGGCACTGCCTCTGCCGCATGAACGAGGGGCTTTGCCCACGATGTCTGCCACTATCAGGAAATAGTGGGCAAAGTTCTTTTCTTTGATGATTCTCATTTCATGGTCGATCCTTGCCTTTATCTCCGGTGTGATCCGGCCGTAGCGCCACCTGCAGCCTTCCAGGGTGGCGCGGTAGAGATGCTCAAAGGCCTCACTGTCACCCATGGCATTGAAGCGCGGAAAAACGATCCGGCTGAAATCCCAGTCCGTCAGACATGCCTCTGCAATCTTTACCGTGTTCTTAATGGCCGATGGTGCATGGGGGAACTGCCGGATCATCTCCCGGGCGGAGGCCATATAATTGTGATCCTCACAGGTGTCGGCCGGACCAAGAGATGAGAGTTTTGTGTTGAGAGAAACGGCCCTCAGGATCCTGTGAAGACCGAACTGCTCTGTCCGGGCAAGATAGACACGGTTGGTGGCTACGGGGGGGAGGCCGGTTTTTCTCGAAAATTCATAGCACCGGGCCATCTGATAGCCAGGGGAAAGCTCCACAAAGAGATCATCAATGGCATCTCGCTTCATGGCCTTGAGCAGCCTGAAATCGTCAGAGATCACAATGAGGCCTGTGCGGTGCTCCCTGATGGATCGGATCAGGTCAAAGTCCTGGTCGCAATGGCGATCAGAGACAATCCGGCACAGGTTCGAATAGCCGTGGCGATCCTTTACAAGCACAAGGGCCCTATGAGCGTCTGCGGTCAGCTCGCTTCCTATTATGGGTTCTATGCCGGTGTCCCTGGCTTCCCGGATAAAGAAGACAAGGCCGTAGAGGCCATTGGTATCTGTGAGAGCAAGCCTGTTCATGCCAAGGGCCTTGGCCCTGTGGCACAGCTCTTCAATGGCGGCAACCCCCCAGCCCCTGGAATAGTGGGAATGGACA
>JAOZOT010000622.1 GCA_029933115.1 Anaerolineae bacterium
TTAATCTGCATACACGTCAGGGTTGATGCTGATAATGATGTTGACTCTGCCACCTTCTTCAATGGCGTTCAGGGTCAGGTACTCACCGTCACCTCTCAGGAAGAAGAGAGGGGATTCCTCGGGATTATCGTAGTTTCCATGCCATCCCATGCATCTACGGGTGAGCTTGCGGTCGTCCAGGCATTTGCCGTCCTGATAGTCCAGTTGCCAACCCAGGGCCGGCAATTCCTGCCTGTAAAAAGCAAGAGCGGTCACCAGATCCACTCTGGTCCAGTAGTTCAGATTGTATTCGTCCATGCAGTAGACCTCTTCGGCATCGTCAAGCAATGGCAGGCTGGTGAGATTAGACATTGAGCTCGGCCCACCTGAGGCCGGCTCCTCTTCCTCGGCGGCAGCGGAGGGCTCTGCCGCGGTGGGCGGCCCTTCTGCGGCGCCTGGCTCCAAGAAGCTGACCGAGGCCAACACGGCCTCGAACAGTGGCTCAAGTTCGCCCTCCCAGCGGTCAGGGGGCGCCATGCCACCCATCATGAAGACTTGGCGGGGGGTGACCATCACAATCGTGATCCGTCCGGCGACGGGGACGCCATCTTGCGTGCCGCTCACATCCACGCTGCGGGCGGGCGCACCTGCGACCTGGTGGTCACGGGGCGGCGACAATTCCAGGCCCTCCTGATCCACTTTGCCGACCTCACTGCCATAGAATTCATCGAGGGTGGTTTCCGAGTCGAGGGTTTGGCCCAACAAAATGAGCATCGGACCGTTTTGCGGATTGCCACCAGAGGCGATCATGACCACAAAGCCCTCGCTCTCCGTCAGTTCGTAACCGGGGACCTGGCGAAAGCTGTACCTGCCGATCTCGCTGCGGTATTCCTCGCCCAACCCGACCGCTGGTGCGGGTGTTGGTTCAGGGGTGGCAGTCGGTTCGGGAGGTGTGGTCGGCCTGGGGAGAGCGGCCGTGGCCGCAGCAGCGGGTCCTGAAGTCTCCGCCGGGGTCGGCTGGGCTGCCTTTTTGCCGCCCAACAGACCACAGGGCAGACAGGCCAAGGTGGACAGGGCCAACGTCAGCAGAACAATGAGGGATAAAAGTTTGCGGTTCATCGGGAATTCTCCTTATCTTATCGTGTTACGTGTTGATACACTACACATACTTTGAGGAGAGCCTTTCATAATTCGCGGGGGTTCACCCTCCCGCAGGCTGAGGCGGTATCCCCGCCAAGGCTATGCCCGTGAGGTGGCTTTCAGTCTGCTGCCAAAGTGAGTTTCAAGCCTGCGGGAGGGTATTCGAACCTACTCGAAGTGCGTAACGGCTCCAAGTCACTGCCTGACCTGCGGGAGGGTGAAAACTACTCCCCTCCCTCGCGAATCTGCCGTATCACTTCTCCGGCTCTCTTCGCTACGACCTCGGTGTCTCCCGCCTCCACCCGCGCCAGCTCTGGCAAGGCCCTCTCATCGCCGATCATCCCCAGAGCGTCCACCACTGCTTTGCGTACTATTTCGCTGTCGTCACCTATTGCCCGGAGCAGCGGCGCGACCGCTTCCTCTGCTCCGATCTTGCCCAGGGAAACTGCCGCTGCCTGGCGCACCACTTCGTGCTCATCTCCCAGGCTCTCAACCAGTATCTCAACCGCGCTCGGCTCTCCTATTTCCCCCAGAGCCAGGGCTGCTGCCTGGCGCACAGGATACCGCCTGTCCTGCAACGACTCCACGAGCGGCTCCACTGCCGTCTCTCCCACTTTGGTCAGAGCTGCGGCGGCGAAGAAGGATACCATCGCATTGTCATCTCTCGATACTTGAACAAGCTGGTCAAAGACCCGTTCATCCTTGCGGGCCATCTCTCCCAGCTCGTCAAATCGCCTTTCCGACAAGAGTTGTGCCACGAGCAGTATGATCTGAACCTGGTTTAGATTCTCGCTTTTCATCCCATCACTCCTCAGATGTAGTGGTTCGTAGTGGCGACTTCAGTCGCTTTTCATTACCTCGAGCGGCTTAAGCCGTCACTACGAACCTGTCATTTATGACCCCCACAGGATCAGGGCGATGGCTATCGGCAGGGCGATGCAAATGGGGATGCCGAACAGTGCGCCGAACAGGATGATGAACGCCCAGCGGTTGATGTCTCTCCGCCGCGTGCGGAGGGTTTGTTCCAGCGCGCCGGCTTCGGCCGTCACCTGAGGCGGCGGCAACGCCTCGGCGACGTCGGCCAGCGCG
>JAOZOT010000623.1 GCA_029933115.1 Anaerolineae bacterium
GCATGGAGAGATAGCAATGGCTGTTCAAGCTCCGAGGTTCACATTTCACTGGCAAATGACAAGTTGGCCGCAGATCAGGACGCCCCTTGACCCAGTAGCGCGGCTCTATCAACTGCTGCTACCCCTGGAAACGGTCGAGGCGCTTTACGCCGACTGGCACCCTGATGGCTTTGATGTATGGATTATTGCCAACAACACGACCGAGGCTGACCGGGATCAAATCTACGATCAGGAATGGTCACTGATGCAGCAGTTCCCCGGCCTGGGCTTCGATTTCCATCTGATTGATCGAAGCGAGGTTGACCCGGCTGCTATGATCAATCTGGATGACGCTGACTTTTTCCTCCGCTTCCCTCGTCTGCCCCATGCCTGATATTGCAACTCACCGTCGGAAAGTGCATCATAACCGGCAAGTGATCGCCCACCTGCAAACGGCCGGTGACGTCTACCTGGATTGGGTCATCACGGCCATGTTCTACACAGCGTTGCATCTGGTGGATCAAGTGCTCTATCATTACGCCCGTCTCAACCCTCGTAATCACCGTGAGCGTCATGCAGCCATTGGCCAACAACCTGCTCTGGCATCGGTTTATCGCGACTATCGGGAGTTAGAACGGCAAAGCCGCCGCAGCCGTTATGACTGTGCTGATTTTACCCTTCAAGAGGTTCAATGGCTGGCAGAGCGGCTCGCTCGCATTGAGCAACTTGTGGACTCGCTGGTGCCCCAAGGCTGATGGACAACCATCTGGGACTTTGACGTGCACCCGTACAGTCCTTCTCCGTGGGGAAACTGGCAGCTATCGGCACGAGAACAATCAGGGAAGCGAAGACCCAAAAGGGACGCCGAATTGGCGATAGGCTGACTGCAACAACGGGTGCAGCTCGTTGACGAGAGCCTGATCGTTGGTTTGCCCAATCAGATACTGGCAGATGTTGATCACTGCCTCAGCCTGCCCTTCTTCGATCATGGCCTTTGCCTCCTCGAAGAACTCCCGCTTGATTTCCACATCCTCCGTCTCCAGCCACTCCAGCCCCATATCGCGCAGGTATTCTTCGTCGGTTTCCTCTTCCTCTTCCTCTTCTTCCCAGGGTTCGTCGTCCAGGGGCACTTTCTCTACCCTTACGCCGGCCTTGGTTAAGAACCCTTCCAGGTAATTGAGATAGCCTCGCGAATCGGCGGCAGGCGTAGACCAGGTTTCGATGGAGTCAAGGATGACGCGCAGGATACCGACCAGGTCAGCGTTACTATGCCGTGGCTGGGTGGCAAAGAGGTCATCCCAGTTGCGCCGGATGTTCCAGCTCAACAGATCCGTCTCCGCGCCTGGCTCGACATCTACCACGTCACGTTGCTCGGCGGGCTGGTAAGAGCCGGACCGCAACTCTTGGATCAGGCTTTTGAGGCCAGCTTCCACCTGGCGGTCGGTGAGCTGACGCTCGGTCATCACGTAGGTTTCGTAGATGCCGACCTCCGCCCGCATCAGGGCCATGACATACTTCTTGCCGCGGTATTTGCCGCCGCGATAGGGCTGCGGTCCCTGTGAGGTGCCTTTTCGGCGATGCCGTAGTTTCTGTTTTCTCTTTTGGTCACGACTCAGCTTCTTTTTCTTCTTGGCCATTTCTTCTCTCCTATCCAGACAGTCTGGCTAGCGCAGCGCCAGCAGGCAGATGGCCACGGCGCACAACACGATCCCTATCAATTTTACTTTTGCTCCTTTTGTCTTTTCCTTCCGGTGGTGGTATAATAGTTTTTGTGAGGAGGTAATGACCCATGACCGTGAGAATTGGCAAAGGCCGTTCTAATGGACGCTTGATCACTGTGCAAATAACGCGACAGGGTCAGGTTCCTGTGCCCAAAGCGTTGTGGCAACGCCTTCACCTTTCGGCTGGCAGTACAGTGGCTATTGTGGAGTTAGGCAACGGGCTCCTGTTGCTACCGGAACAACCGGATTTCGAGATCGTATGCGAGAGGATTCGGCAAGCTTTGGCTGAAACCGGGCGCACTGAGCAAGAAATTCTGACCACCCTGCCCGATGCCCGCCGGTTCGTCTTTGAGGAGCTTTATGGGCCAGCAGACGAGTATGACTCCCCATAGCCGCTTGCGAGTGTTTTTGGACTCCAATGTCATCCTGGCAGGCTTTCCCCCTGGGGGTTGGAGGGATGGTTCAAAATAGGTTGACACTTTGACAACTTCATAGGCTTGCCACACG
>JAOZOT010000624.1 GCA_029933115.1 Anaerolineae bacterium
TAGCAGTCCCCGCCGTTTGAGCTGGACAGCGGCTCCCAGCACGGCCTCCGCCTGGAGGTGACAGGTGGCGCGGTAGACCTCGTCCAGCCGAGCGGGGTCCCAGCCCTGGGCCAGCTCGATATACGGCTGGAAAAGCACACCGCCGAGGATCCCCAGTGTCTGAGTCGCAGCAAGCAACGTGCTAGCCTCGCCGTTTTCCATACATAGGCAGCCACGCTCACGAAAGTCCTCTGCCATTTGAGGCGTAATGCGGTACAACGCCTCGCAGGACGCATTTCCGCCCACATGCACTGTTGCTCCTCGCTCGCGGCAAGCCTCAGTCAGAGCTTCGACTACTGCCGGCTCCGCCGATACGTGGCCTGAGGTGTTGCCATAATGGATCGAGGTCCCATCAGAGCCGATGGAGAATGAAGGCACGATCAGGTCCCCAAACCGAACCGGCGGTCCCAACGACCAGGCAGCACAGACCAGGAACACGGCCTGCGCTCCACAGGCGACCAGGTCCTCCACAATGCAGGCCAGCGGAGAGGCTCCCATCGGCGGGACCAGCGCCATAATGCTCATGCCCTCAAATACGCCGCGCTTCACGATCTCTGCGGCCGCGTAGGGATGATATTGTGGCCCAAGCCACTTTGCATCTTTGAGCCCGCAAAGGTCTTCCAGCCGATCCATGATCGCTTTCGAGAAGGTCAGCACGACCGCGTCCCCTGAACGCAGGTCTTCGTCGCTGAGCCCTGCCCGCCGGGCGGCGGAAAGGGTCTGTTCCGGTGTGATCAGCCAGGTCATGCTTTTAACCCCCTACTTTCGGCTTGCGCACCAAGACTCGTAGATAACGATTGGGCGCCTGGGCGAGCTTTTGCGATCCAACTTCTAGAGTATCTCCAGATACCTCGTCAACTCCCAGTCGGTTACCTGGATACGATAATCGTCCCATTCGGCTCTCTTCGCCCTGATGAAAGCCCCGTAAGCGTGCTCTCCTAGCGTTTCTCGCAATACCTTGTCTTGCTCCAGTTCGTTTATTGCCTCCTCCAAGGTGCCCGGCAGCGTGGCGATGTTCAATTCTCTCAGTCGAGAGTCATCAAAGTCATAAACGTCCTCCTCTACCGGCGGCGGTGGGGTCAGTCCTCGCTTGATGCCATCCAGGCCGGCCCGAAGCATCACGGCGAAAGCCAGGTAGGGGTTGCAACTGGGGTCTGGGCAGCGCAACTCGGCCCGGGTGGAATCCTCCCGGCCAGGCGAGTAGCGCGGGATGCGGATGAGGGCCGAGCGGTTGATCTGGGCCCAGCAAATGTAGACGGGAGCCTCGTAGCCGGGAGTCAGACGCTTGTAGGAGTTCACTGTGGGTGCTACCACTGCCGACAGGGCTCGGGCGTGCTCCATCTGGCCGGCGATGAAACTATAGGCTACCTTTGAGAGCCGATATTTGTCGTTGGGATCGTAGAAAGCGTTCTCTCCGTCTGTGGTGAAGAGACTCTGGTGAGTGTGCATCCCCGAGCCGTTGATGCCGAAAATGGGCTTGGGCATGAAAGTAGCGTAAAGACTGTGAGTGGCTGCGACAGCTTTGATCGTGTAGCGCAGGGTCATGGCGTTATCGGCACTGGTCAGGGCATCGGCGTAACGGATGTCAATCTCGTGCTGGCCGGTAGCCACTTCGTGATGGCTCACTTCCACTTCCATGCCCAAGACCTGCAAGGCGGTGATGATATCTCCCCGCACTGCGGAGGCCAGGTCCCGGGGCGAGAAGTCGAAGTACCCACCTACGTCGTGGGGGACGGGCCTTATCTGAGGTTTGCCGTCCATCTTGAACAGGAAGAACTCTAACTCGGGGCCCACGTTGTAAGCGTAGCCCATCTCTGCGGCGGCGGCAATAGCCCGCTTGAGAATATAGCGCGGGTCGCCTTCGAAGGGCTGACCATCGGGTGAATACACGTCGCAGATAATGCGCGCTCTCCGCCTCTCCTCCGGCTCCCAGGGGAGGAGGCGATAGGTATTAACGTCAGGGTGGAGCACCATGTCACTCTCGTAGATACGGGCAAAGCCCTCGATAGAGGAGCCGTCGAACCAGACCCCCTTCTCCAGGGCTTCTTCCAGCCGCCCGGGAGTGATGGTGACGCTCTTGATGGTGCCCATGATGTCGGTGAACTGGAGGCTGATGAACTTGACACCGTCAGTTGCTACTTTCTCCAAAAGTGCTTCCTTCGTTCCAC
>JAOZOT010000625.1 GCA_029933115.1 Anaerolineae bacterium
GTGGTGGCAACACGAACCCTAATATGCCCAACCAGTCTATATTGGCATTGAGTAATCCATGTAATACCGGTGGGGATAGAAGAAAGGCAACAATCGCTAATGGTTTTGCTCCGAATCGGCAAGCTACAAAAGTAAGACTCGCCATGTTCAACAAGAACAACGCCCCTCGCCCTATATTTTCCGGCAACGACGCAAAAGGAATTAGAGGCAATAGTCCCCAGGGCGCAGCATAGAACTTTTCCACCGTGTATGGCGACTCGCCGGAGATTACCGCAAGTGCTGCAGGTCGAAAAGCTTCGTGCCAATCAATTCCAAAGGGAAGATACACAGTTACTAGGCCAGTTAATATAAGCAAAGAACCACTTGTGATTAAAACCTGACACGATAACCCATACTTTTTTACAAAACTCATGATATTTTCTGGCAATTTTATCGTGGTATCTTGTTCTCCCAGAATCTCCATTGATCGGCAGTGGAAATGACATCCATAGGCAATAGACCCAGGCGTATTCCCTCCCCGATTTCTACCGATGGGGTAAGCCAGTTGGTGTATCGCTTCCGGCGCCGCAGGTTGGAACACTCCGACACAGGCCGGAAGTGCTCCTCGTAAACGGCGCGTTTGCCCGCCGGCCTGTACTGCCGCAGCATAGCATATACAGCGCGGCGGAAATCCTTTGGCATTTGTTTGCTCAGAGGGGATCATCAGATCCCCATCTGAAGCGTCGTCTCCACCGCTTCGCGGCCAATCTTCGCCGTGTAAGGCCGGGATCTGCCGATCCCCGCTGAGCGTAAGAACCCGGCGAGTTCCGGCAAACCGGGAAAGGATTTACGCCCACGTGCCCTAGTTGTCTGACTCGTCTTCGTCCCCTATATCCTCCAAACCCAGAAGCGCGGGGTCAATAAGGCCCCTGGCTATCGCTTCTTTCAGGCCAAAGCCGGTGAACAGAGAATCGGTTTGTTCCTCTTCCTCGTCGGCCGTCTCGGCTATAGCCACCGGCTCGGCTTCGGGTTTCTCTGCTGGCGCTTCTGGTTCCTTCGCGGTCAATGGCTCAGGTTCCATCTCTGGGGCCGGCTCTTGTTCCGCACTTTCGTCCATCTCTCTCAGCAGGTCGGGAGAAATCAGTCCCTGGGCTATGGCTTCTTCGAGGCTAAAGCTCTCACCTTCTTCTCCCAGGCCCACCGGCGCCAGATCTGCTCGTGGCATCTGAGGCTTGGCTCTCATGGCTGCGCTGAACAAGTCCAATCCCTCTTTCTCTGAAATCTCTTCTTCAATCTCGGCCAGCAACTCACCACCTATCGGTTCGGGTGGCGTCAGGGCGTTCAGCAAATCCTCAATAGCTCGCTTGGAGTAATACCAGACCGTCCCCACCTTGCTTTTGCGTACATTGTGATCGTAGAGCATGGCTAACAAGAGTTCGGATCCGACATTGGCTGAGTAGACGGCATAGCGTTCACCTTCATGATAGTTCAGGTTGAACCCCAGTTCTTTTTCGTGGAAATAGTTTCGCATTTCTGAGGAGGCCGCTAGCCCGATAGCTACCAGTGGTATGAAGGAGTCCAGGTCCATGCCCTTGATAGGCCCTACATAGGTGATCAAATCGCCCACGATGTCGGCCAAAATGATGCTTTGGGCGGCAATGTCACTCCGCAGGTTAGCCAGTTGCTGGGTAATGGCAGCCAGGCGCTCATCGGACAGGATCAGGATGCCCTTCTGGCTGATGGCCATCTTTCCAAATATCTGATCGGCCGATTTGACCGATTCTCCTTGTTGCAAAGGTTTGGTGAGGTGGTCGTAAACGATAAATCGCCGCTTGCCTTCTACGCCTACCTCTTCATAGTCGTAGGCGGTTATGAGCATCACGCGGGTTCTATGGTATATGGACCTCACCTTTTGTACCAATTCCAATCCTGTGGGCTCCAGCCGGCGTAGATTAGCGATGACCATATCATAACTTTGCTGCCTGAGTCGTTCCAGTGCCTCTCTTCCCCCCTGAACCACATCAACAGCGCAACCTGTCTCGTCTTCTGGCAACATGTCCCGCAGGAGAAAGTCAACGCCCCGGGTACAATCGGCAACCAGGATTCTGCTGTTTATAGCCATGCTCTAGCGTTCCTCCTCTCCTCAAAAATTTGCCTGCTTATTTTCCTCAAGAGGTAGCTCTGCACTCAATCGTGGTTGGGCAGGCTGCCCCACTCCGAGGGCGCA
>JAOZOT010000626.1 GCA_029933115.1 Anaerolineae bacterium
CTTAAGCTCCTCTAGTTGGCGCTCTGCCTCGATTTGGGCCCGCGGGTCTTGACCAGGACCCAATTCAAGGAAACGTTCAAAGGCTTCGATAGCTTTTTCCTTCTCCCCCTGCAATTTGTAAATGACTCCCAAGCCGTAGTAAACCTCGGGCAGATCGGGATCGAGCTTGAGTGCTGTCTCGAACTCGGTACGGGCTTCGGTCAATTTTCCCATCTGGACATAGGCTCCCCCCAGGAGATAATGTATTTCTGCATCGTTGGGAGTGAGAGCCAAAGCCGTCTGATATTCCATTATAGCCTCGTTCAACCGGCCCTGGCGATAGTAGACCACTCCCAGGTTGGAGTGGGCAGCAGCGTCTCCCTCGTCCAGACGGATAACGGCTTTGAATTCCTTGACGGCCTTGTCTAGCTCACCCTGTCGGGCGTAGGCATTGCCCAGTCGAAAGTGCGCCTCGGTCAAAGTAGGATCAAGGCGTGTAGCCGCTTCAAGTTCAACGATGGCCTTATCCCACAGTCCGGCTTCCATGTAGCTACGCCCCAACTCAAGGTGAGATGTGGCATCCCCAGAGGCTGTCCCACAGGCGCAAAGTCCAAGGAACACAGCAACGCTGATCACGCCCACAAAGATCCGATGGATGAACGTTGAATGCATCCTCTTCACCTCAGCCCTGCTTGTAGTCCAACAGCACAATCTGAGTCTCTTCTGGCAAGGTACTTGCCGTTACCTTCAAGCCCTCCTGGGCCGCCAGCTTTTTCAATCCCATCTCCTGCAAAAACCTGTTCACCGAGGCCAGTTTGACGGTAAGCGCCTTGGTTTTATAGTGCATAGGGATGACGATTTTGGGCTCCAACAGGCTGATCACCTCGGCAGCTTGAGTGGCTCCTATGGTGCTGACTCCGCCGACGGGAATGAGCAGAATATCCACATCGCTCAAAGTCTCGACCTGAGCCCGAGTGGGCACGTGGCCAAGATCCCCCAGGTGACAGATGGTCAAGCTATCGAATTCAAACAGGAAAACCGTGTTGCGACCCCGCTGGACACCCTTCCTTCTATCGTGAAAGGTAGCGATGCCGGTGATGAACACCCCTTTGACCTCATATTCGCCTGGGCCATCAATGATCTTGGGGCCGCCCTTGATTCCCGACACATAGTTGTGGTCGGCATGGTCGTGGCTCACGGTGACGATGTCGGCGCGGAGTCTGGGAAGGGTATAGCCGATGGATGGCTCGTAGGGGTCTGTGACAACGGTAACCCCTCTATCTCGCAGCCTGAAACAGGCATGTCCGTACCAGGTGATTTCCATACCTGATTATACCTCCATCCCGGAGATAAGGTCGAGAGCGTCCGGTAATTGCTTGGCTGCTCGACGGCAAGTTGACTCTCGAGAGTGGCTGAGCAGCTACCTGGGCACTATTATACCTCAATATAGTTTAAAAGGAAAGATAGCCCAGTTGTGTGGATGTGTAAATTGTGGTATAGTATGACGAGCCATGACCATATCCTTAAGGAGTCTGATAGCTATGAGCAGAGACGCTTTTTGCCCCCGCTGCGGGGGACCACTGGAGCCACGACGTGTGGAAGGGCGAGAACGCCGGGTTTGCACCCGTTGCGGACGGATACACTACCGGAACGCCAAGCCCTGTGCCTGCGCCCTGGTAATCCAGGACGGGCGTGTCCTACTGGTGCGACGGGCGATTGAGCCCTTCTATGGATATTGGGACATTCCCGGTGGGTTTCTGGAAGCGGAGGAGCACCCGGCTGTCTGTGTGGTGCGAGAATTGGAGGAGGAGACAGGGCTGCGCATCAGGCTTACAGCCTTACTGGGCATATACGTTGACACCTATGGCAACGAGGATGGATACACGCTGAACATCATCTACCTGGCCGAAGTGGTGGGCGGCGAACCTCGCCCCGCCAGCGACGCCCTGGAGCTGGCCTGGTTCGCACCCCACGAACTGCCGGCGAAGCTCGCCTTCCGCAGCGACTATCAGGCGTTGGAGGATTGGCAGCGGGCCATGCGCGGTGAGTTCACCCTGGTGACCCTGTCTCCCGGGAACCCCGTCGGGCATCCTGAACTCGGAGGGGAAACCGCTTGAGGCCCTCTCAGGCTTGCCAAAGCTGACTAAAGAGGGTATAATGAGCGCGTCCCGAATCGTGCATCGCAGATCACCTATCGTCTGTCGCAGGCTGTGAAGTCAGCGG
>JAOZOT010000132.1 GCA_029933115.1 Anaerolineae bacterium
CCAGATGGGGGTCAAGCAAATCGTCACCACCTGCGCCGGGTGCTACAAAACCTTCGCTGAGCTCTATCCCAAGCACTCTGACTTTGATGTGCCGGTGCTCCACGCTGTGCAGTTCATGGAGCAGTTGATCTCTGAGGGCAAGGTCAAGTTTACAGGTGGGTTCGCCAAGAAGGTGATCTATCACGATCCCTGTGACATCGGGCGGCATCTGGGTATCTACGAACCGCCGCGCAACGTCCTCAAGAGCATCCCCGACCTGGAGCTCATCGAGTTTCCGCAGAATCGCCTGCTGGCCAAGTGCTGCGGTGGGGGTGGAGGCATGAAGGCCTACGACAACGACCTGAGTTTGAAGCTGGCTGCAAACCGTGTGGCCCAGGCCATGGACCTGGGAGCCGAGGTTATCGTTTCAGCCTGCCCCTCTTGCAAGAGCAACTTGAGGCTGGGTGCCGCCAAGGTGGGAAAGGAGAGGAGACAAAGGATAAAAGTGATGGACATCACCGAGGTTCTGGCTGCGGCGCTCTAGAGTAGACTGCAGCTCCTGCTTGCAGTTGGCGCTTCAGCCTCTCAGCGTACTCTGTGAGGGACAAAGGGGCAAGGAAATGGAGGATGACATTTGACACGCTTGTTGGGCCATGTTATAATCTTTTCACTATGACTACACTCCAAATTGCCAGGGCAAAGGAGCAATTTCTAGAAGATGCGCTTCGCGTGATTGCCCCTGTGGTGAATAACGGTGGCGAGGTTATTTCACTGCCGGCAGATGTCGAAAGCCTGGTCCGGGATGCCATAGACCTGTTCGCAACTCTATTGCGTTGCGACGAGCAACATCATTTACTAGCTGTCACATCGGAGGATTATCCCTACCTGACTGCCGAAGAGGAACTGGCGGCATTGCTCCGGCGGTTCTTGGCTACGTGTGAAGAGCTGTGTGTGCTGAGCAAAACGCTCAATCGCCGGGGGTACGAGATCAAGAGCCAAAGCGCTCTGGAAGCGGTATGCGCCCGTGCCCGGCGCCTGGTTCACGATGACCAGACGTTCTACGAAACGGAGACCTATCGCACATTGGCCGAGCGCGCCCGGCGTGAATACCAGAACGGGCAGGTAGAAGAATGGCCAGGGTGAAGTCTGTCCGCACCCGCCAGTTCAAGAAACTGTTCGACCGTTTGCCGCCCCATATTCAAGAGATTGCCCGCTGGAAGTTTGAATTATTCAAGACCAATCCTTACCACCCTTCCTTCCATCGCCGAATTATCCAGAGCACTGCTCATTTGCCTCACCCCCATCACGAATTCCGTATCACCCGTGAATACCGCGCCACTTGCTTCATGGATGGTGACATTCACGTTTGGGTGTTCATTGGCAGCCATGCTGCCTTCGATCAAACTTATTGACCCGGTCAGGCAAAAATGGACCTATCAGTTTTGAGCGCGGCGGAGAAGGGAAGGGGCCAGGGGCAGGGGTGAGATTTGAGGGAGGACTATGTCGGAGCAGAGACTCAAGCGCAAGAAAATCAAGGCGGCCGATAACCTCAAGCAGGTGATGGCCGATTATTTCTACCGTATGAACAGAATCTCCACAGGTGAGGAGGAAGGCAAGATAGCCTGGTGCACCAGCGTGGGGCCGGCCGAACTGCTCAAAGCCTTCGACTTTGAGGTGCACTACCCGGAGAACCACGGAGCTATGCTGGGAGCCACCAGACTGGCTATGGATTACATTCCGGTGGCCAATGCCATCGGCTACTCACCTGACATCTGCTCCTACTTGACCAGTGATGTAGGAGCCTACCTGAAGGGGGAGACGCCGTTGTCCAAAGCTTATCCGGGCATCGAAAGTGTCCCCAGACCTGATGTGTTGGCCTACAACACCAACCAATGCCGGGATGTGCAGGAGTGGTTTGAGTTTTACGGGCGGGAGTTCGGCGTCCCGGTGATAGGTATCACCCCTCCGCGCTCTTTGGTGGAGGTGAGCGATGCGGACATTGCTGACGTGGTGGCCCAATTGAAGGCCATGATACCCACCCTGGAGGAAGTGTCTGGGAAAAAGTTCGACATGGACAAGTTTCGGGAGAGCATTCGTCTCTCCCGGGAGTGCAGCGAGCTCTGGGGCGAAGTCCTGGGGTTGGCCAGGCATGTGCCTTCCCCCTGGACCTTTTTTGACGGCACCATCCACATGGGCCCGGCGGTCTGTCTGCGAGGTGGCCGTGAAGCCAACGACTATTACAAAATCCTCAAGGCCGAACTGGAGGAGCGCGTGGAAAACGGGATCGCTGCGGTGGATGGGGAGCGTTTCCGGCTCTACTGGGAGGGGATGCCCATCTGGGGCAAGCTGCGAGCCCTCTCTGAGCAGTTCGCTGAATTGCAGACCTGCGTCGTAGTATCCACCTACTGCAATAGTTGGATCTTCAGTGCCTTTGATGAGACCAGGCCCTTTGAGAGCATGGCTCAGGCGTATACCGAGATATTTATCAACCGGGCCGAGAGTTTCAAGGAGCATTACATCGAGGAGATGGTGGACGAGTTTAAAGTGGATGGGATCATCTTCCACGATTCCAAGACCTGCCCCAATAACACCAACAGTAGATATGGTATGCCTCAGCGGCTGGAGGAGAAGCTTGGCATCCCGTGTCTGGTCATCAACGGTGACCTGAATGACTTGCGCTGCTACTCAGAAGAGCAGACCAGAACCAACATTGAGGCCTTCATTGAACAGTTGGAAGAGGGGAAGTAGTAGCGACTTCTTATTGCGAGGGGGAAGCTCATGGCGATTAGAGCGCCGGTTATCGAGACAGAAACGGCTCGCTTGGAGATGAGCTACGAAGAGTTCTTGCAGTGGGCCGATGAAGATACTCATGCCGAGTGGGTAGATGGGGAGGTCATCATCCACATGCCACCGAAAGATATTCACCAGGCTACTCTGGGATTTTTGCACCGATTGCTGGGATTATTCGTGGATCTGTTTAATTTGGGCAAAATACGCATCGCTCCCTTTGAAATGAAGTTGGGCAGATCCTCACGTGAGCCGGATATTCTCTTTATTGCCAGGGAGAACCTGGACCGGCTGACAGAAGACAGGCTGGTCGGCCCGGCTGATTTAATCGTTGAAATTATCTCGGATGATAGCGTTTACCGTGACCGATACAGAAAGTTTCAGGAGTACCGTGACGCTGGGGTGCGTGAGTACTGGGTCATTGATCCGCGCCCCAATAAGCAGCGGGCTGACTTTTTTCGCTTGGATGAACAGGGGGAGTATGAGCTTTATGCCACGGAGGATGATGAGCGGGTGGCGTCGCACGTTTTACCTGGTTTCTGGCTACGGCCGGCTTGGCTGTGGCAAGCCGATGAAGGCGATCCTTTCCTTGCCTTTTGCGAGATGGCCGGGTTGTCTGAAACCGCCGTGAGCCAATTTCGGCAGCAGGTGCAGGCCGGGCTTAAAAGTGAAAGGTAATGGCAAAAAACGGCCACCTCACCTGCAGGACGGGGTGAGAGTGGCCGTCTTTTTTGTGGAGGGAATTAGCCGCCGGCGGGGGAAGCCTCGCCGGCGGCGTTTTTATGTGGACGAGCGGAAGACGGTCGCTGCTCAGTATCAGTACAGGAACATCGGCTTGCCGTGAGCGTGCCAAACCTTGGGCCGGTACTCTTCGACATCGTACAGGGCGCGCACATCTACAGTCTTGATTCCCAGCACCGGTGCCTCTGCTGTCACGTCGGTGTAGCGCCCTGACTGCAATGCTACCATGCGCCCGAACTTTTTCTGCTCAATCAGGTCCATTGCCGTGTTGGCATAGTTGACGGCGACCATAACGTCCAGAGCGTCCGGCTCCCCAGAGCGCATTAGGTAAGCGACTTCTTGAATCAGCGTTGGTTCGCCGGTTATCTTCTGCAACTTGTCGGCAGTCACAGCGCCGATGCCGCCCAGCTTTTTATGGCCATAGGGGTCAACTTTGTCTTTCTTGTAGACGACTTCTTCGCCCAGGATCCGAGCCCCTTCAGAGATAGTCATCATGGCATAGTTGCTGGGGTTGGCGTGCTTATCTCGCATCAGCAGATCGGCCAATTTCTCAATGTCGAAGGGGACTTCGGAGATGATGGCTCGATCTACGCCGGCCAGATAGGCCGAGATAAGTGAGGTCTCCCCACAGTGACGGCCAAATAGTTCGATGACGCCGATGCGTTCGTGGGAGCCAGCAGTGCTGCGCAGTTGGTGAATGAAGCGGACACTGCGGGTAACCGCAGTCGAAAAACCGATGCAGTAGTCAGTCCCAAAAACGTCGTTGTCCATTGTCTTGGGGATAGATACAATCGGGAATCCTTCGCGGTGAAGCCGTGCGGCGTATCCCAGCGTGTCCTCACCACCGATGGGGATCAATACGTCAATTTGCAGGTGCTCCAGGTTCTTAAGCACATGGGGGGTGAAATCCAGAAACCCTTCCTCGTCGGGCTCTTGTTCCTCTGGCCTCAAGAAGGGAGGGACTTTTTCTGGCCGCACGCGGCCCGGATTGACGCGTGACGTATGCAAAAAGGTGCCGCCGGTCCGGTCAATGGTGCGCGTGTTGGCTTTGTTCAGAGGTTGAATAAAACGCTTGTGAGTTTCGGGGTCGTCCGGATTGTAGTAGAGCAGGCCCATCCAACCCCGTCGAATGCCAATGATTTCGTGTCCTTCGCTTTCGCCTCGGTAAGCCACTGTTTTAATGGCGGGGTTCAGGCCAGGGACGTCCCCACCGCCGGTTAGAATTCCAATTCTCATGGTCTCCTCCTTCAGATCCCAGTTTTCGCTCGTGGCGTATTTGCAATCCGCCGCCAGACTGCAAATCCAGCGGGGCAAACAGATCGCTTTTTATTCTTCAGCGCCGCCAATATCTACACTGCGATATTGAGTAGGGGGGCTGACGAATCCGCCGCTGGAATCAATGCGGCCATTGCTCTTGAAGAGACGGATTTTCTCTCGCACTGCTTCTTTGACATTCTCACGGGAGATTCTCAAGAATTTGCGTGGATCTACCTCATCGGGGTGTTTCTCAAACCCTTCTTTCATCCCGCGCACAAAAGCCTGATTCAGATAAGTGGCCACGTTGACCTTACAGATGCCATGCTCGATGGCTTCGACCACGCTTTCGTGCTTGACACCTGATGAGCCGTGCAAGACCAGTGGCACTCCGGCTTTTTGACGGATGGCCTCGATGCGGGCAATGTCCAGGGTGGCTTCGCGTGACTTCATGGCGTGGACCGAGCCAACGGCCACGGCCAAGGAATCGGCTCCGGTCCGCTCGACAAACTCTTTGGCCTGATTGGGGTCGGTCATGGCTGCTTCCACTTCTTCGGGCGTCACACCGTCTTTGGCCTGGAGTACACGGCCCAACTCTGTCTCGACAGGGATACCGGCGATGTGAGCGATTTCACAGACTCTTTTGCTGATGGCTACGTTTTCTTCGTAGGGTAGCTTGGAGCCATCGAACATGAGTGAGGTGAAGCCGGCGCGCAGACAGCGGACGTTCTGGTCAAAGTCGGTGCCGTGGTCCAGATGCAGGACAACGGGTATGTCGGCCATGCTGGCGGCGATCTTGACCAGGCCGGCCGCGTATTCCAACCCCGCGTAACGGATGGCTCCCTGGCTCACCTGTAGGATGACCGGCGCCCTTTCCTCCTGGGCGGTCTCGATGATGGCCTGGACCATTTCCATGTTGTTGGCGTTGAAAGCGCCCACGGCAAATCTTTCTGCCAGGGCTCGTTCCAATATCTCTTTGCTTGTCACTAGTGGCATCTTTATCCCCCTTACTCATGCTTTTGCCCTAACCGGTAGCTCTGCTTGAGGCGCTGAGGCGCCCACTACGAGCAAGAGTTGCGGTCTACTGAGTCTAACTATCACGTGGCGGATCAGTACGTCCGCTGGAATATCACCTCATACGACCAGTGGTAGAGGGAATTAGCTTGCACGTTACCGGAATCAGGACACGTTTCGTTTCTGTCAATGTCCACGGTTATGCCCTCGGCCACCTGGCTGCGAGCGCCTAGCACTCTGACAGAGTAGGTGCCATGGTACATAGGGAAGTCAACGAATCCCAGCCCTTTCTCTGGTTTGCGGCCGGTTTCGATTTCGGCGGAACCCCCGGCCCATGTCACCTCCAGCTTGATGCCCGGCAGGCCGTTGCCTTGAGCGTCCACCACATTTATCAGGATGTGGTGGCCTCCCTCGTTCTCGCAGGGTCCCAGTCGCCGGGGAGTCCCTTCCGCCAGGACAAAGTCGTAAGCTGGCGCGGGGGTAGGCGTCGGTGGTTCCGGCGTTGGGGTGTCTGTGGGCACCGCCGGGACGGGCGTGTTGGTGGGTGGCGCCGGTGTGGGTGTCTCTGTAGGTGGCAACGGCGTTGGGGTGTCCGTAGGGATGATGGCTATCGGCTGGGGCGTAGGCGTAGGAGGTATTGGTGTGGCCGTTGGCACCAGAGTGGCTGTCGGCGTAGGCAGGGAAGTCGGCGTCAAAGTGGGTGTGGCCGTCGGCGTCTGCAAGAAGGCCAGGGCCCCCTCGCCGAGAGAGTTGGAAGGAAGAGCCGAGATGACCGTCGCCGGAGCACTGATACCACAAAGCCAGACGAAGAGCAGAAACACGCTTACCAGGCGTAGTTTAGCTCCCACGCTCCGCACGGCAAACCAGGCGGCTGTGTTCTCGAGACCTTGCTGTATGGCCGGGCCGGGCAGCAGACGGGGGGCGCGCCTGACTCTGGGGCGCACTGTCCGTGCCACTGCTGTGACGGAGCCGGCCTCTCTACCGGGTCTCGGCCACGCTTGGGCCGGCGCGACTCTGACTCCAGTAGCTACCAACTCTCCCGTCAGGTACTCGTCGGCTCGGCTCAGCCGCTGGCTGAGCACCCGGCCAAGGGTGACGGCCAGGGTGGGGTACTTGAGGACCAGTTCATCGAAGTCAGGCTGATATAGGGCCAGAAGGTCAACATCGGTCACGGCCCGCACTGTAGCCGAGCGAGGGTTGCCGGTCAGGAGGGCCATCTCGCCGAAGAAATCGCCTTCTCCCAACACAGCCAGGATTCGGCTGGAGCCATCTGTTCTGCTCAGAACCTCCACCCGACCCCATTCGATGAGGTACATGACATCGCCGGGTGTGCCTTCGGTGAGGATTACCTCCCCTGATCTGTATTTTACCGGCCGAAGCCTGGCCGAGACGTCTTCCAATTGTTTGCTGGAGAGACCTACCAGGAGAGACATCCTCCTCAAATGTCTTTCCACAAAGCGTTGGTCGGCTTGGGCCAGGCGTTCGCTGAGGGTTCGGCTGAGAGCTAGGCTGATGGCCGGATACTGTACCAGCAGTTCGTCGAAATCGGACCGGTACAGCATCCAAAGGTTGGTGTTGGTCTCGGCCCGCGCTGCGGAAGAACGACTTTTGCCGGTCAGGAGGGCCATCTCGCCGAAGAAATCGCCTGCCTGCAAATGGGCAAAAACCTCTCGTTCACCCTCCGCATCGGAGACGATCCTGACCTGACCTGATTCGATGATGTAGAGGGCGTTGCCCGGTGTCCCTTCGGCGTAGACCAATTCATCTTTGGGAACATGCCGCAAGAGTAGCCGCTTTGAGATACCTTGCAGCGCGTCTCTAGGCAAATCGGCGAAGAGAGGTACCCCTTTCAGGTGCTCCAGGGCGATAGCCTGGTCATCGGGGCTGAGATGAGCTCTCAGTCGTGCACTGAGGGCTACTCTGATGGCAGGGTACTCGCCGGTTATCTCCCAGAAATCTTTGCGTGACAAGGCCCACAGGGTGAGATCGGTGATCGCCTGGGCAGACTCGGCGTGGGGCCTGCCTGTCAATACCCCCATCTCTCCGAAAATGGCTCCCGCGTCGAGCTCTACAAAGGATATTTCATCTCCATCTCCAGAAGTGGCGGGGATGAGCTTGACGCGCCCCGATTCGATGATGTACAGAGCCTCGGCGCTCTCTTCGCTGCAGTAAATCACATCACCCCGTCGGTGCTCTTCAACTGTTAATCGCGTAGCGATAGCCAGCAATTCTTCCTCGGAAAGGTCGGCAAAGGCAGGGATTCCTTTTAAGGATTTTTCCACCAGGTAGTAGTTGAGTTGGACTATCCGCGAGCCGAAGGCCAGGCTCAATTTGACGCCGATTTTGGGCTTTTCGGCGATCAACTTTTCCAGGTTTTGGTCGGAGAGGGCCCACAGGCTGACGTTGGTGGCAGCCAGGGCTCCCGTGGACCGAGGTCGTCCCATGAACATGTCCGCTTCGCCCAGCAGACTGCCGGGGCCCATGCTGGCCAGGACTGTGGATTCAGCGGTGATAACCTTGACCCACCCTGACTTGACGAGATACAGCACATCGCTTGTATCGCCTTTCTCGAAGATGGTCTGGCCCTCGCGGTAGCGGACGAGACGCATCCTCTCCGAGACTTTTTTCTGTTCCTCTTCAGAAAGGTCTGCGAAGAGGACAGCGTTCTTTACGTATCTTAATTTCACTCTACTCTCTCACCTCCAGTGAGCAATAGGAATAGGGAAGTTATTCTTTCTCTGAGCGTGTCTGAAAATTCAGGGGGCGGCGCTCGTAGTAACGACTTCAGTCGTTTTTAGCCGAGCCCCGGTCATTAGCGACTC
>JAOZOT010000627.1 GCA_029933115.1 Anaerolineae bacterium
GCCAAATCTGTGGGCAAAAAGATGGCCCTCCCCTTGAAGGACGACTGCCCACCAGCATGTGGAAGGTAGGGGAAATCGTCGCTGACCGCTATGACATTGAAATACCCCCAGACGTCCAGCCTGGCCAATATCAGATAGAGGTGGGAATGTATCTCCTGGAAACCGGAGAGCGCCTGCCAGCCCTCATAGAGGGCAACCACCTAGGGGGAGATAGGATCCTGCTAAAGCCCATCCAAATCCGTCAAGAATAAACGTCCCAAAATGAAAACATCTGGAAACACACTTAATTGGATCGCAATAGCAGCGCTCCTGGTGATTTTTTTCGCCTGGCAGGTCGCCCACCTGGGAGGGTTTGAGCGCGATTATGATGAAGGGGCGCATCTGATGGAGGCTCGGATGATACAAGAGGGCTATAAACTCTACACCGAGGTCTTCTCAGCTCATCCTCCTCTCTTTGTCCTCTCCATCGCCAGCGCCTTCAAGCTGTTTGGCGCCTCAGTGGCAATAGGACGAACGCTCATCCTGGTCTACGCCACCTTTGGGCTTCTGGGCGTGGCCCTGGCGGCTCACGAATTGCGGGGAAGCGGAGCCGGCCCGGCGGCCATATTCTTGCTGGCCCTCACCCCCAACTTTTTCCACTGGTCTCGCGGCGCACTGGCCGACCTGCCATCAGCCTGCCTGGCCACGCTGTCCGTCGCCCTGGCCTTGCGCTACCGGCAGCGCAAAGGCCGATTCTGGCCGGCCATTGTTGGCCTGATAGCGGCTGCCGGTTTCCTGACAAAGGTAATCGTTGCCACCACCCTGCTGCCAGTTAGCCTACTTGTACTGTTGAGGCCAGGCGCCGCCAACCGTCCATGGCGGCAGCGGATTGGCAATACAATCCTTATGTTAACTTTTGCCGGCCTGCCTGCTCTCCTCTGTCTCCTCCTCTTCGACCCACAGGCCATGATAGATCAAACCATCGTTTTTCACCTGCGAGGCGGTGAGGCATATCAGTGGAATCTGGCCGAGAACACAGCGGCATTGGCCAGCTATTTCAGGGAGAACGCCGGTCTGGTGGCCCTGGCCATCGGAGGCAGCATCGTCCTCCTGGCCCAAGCCCGACTCAGAAAACAAGCCGCCATCCTCATCCTCTGGTTCCTGGTGATGGGGCTCTCACTGTTGACCCACTCGCCGCTTTTCCCCAAGCACCAGTTCGTTATCTTGCTCCCGCCGCTGGCCATCCTGGGCGGAGCATTGGTCGCCGACACGGTTGAGCGCTGCCGCAAACTGAGAGAGCAGTCGGGCCTGGGCCGAAGGTCCCTCTTGATTGTTGGACTTTGCAGCCTGGCCCTCTACGGACTACACTTCCCCCGGATAATCGAAATGGATAGGCAGTTGATCCCCGGCCCCAAACTGGAAGAGCCAGAGCAGCGGGCGATCCGCTTCCTCGAAACATCGGTCGCCGGGGACGCTTTCGTCATCACCGACGACCAATATCTGGCCTTCGTTGCCGACAGACTGGTGCCGCCCTCCCTGGCCGACACCTCCTGGAAGCGGTTGCATACCGGCTATTTGACCGTCCCCGAGCTCGTTGAAGCCACCATCGAATACGAGGCACAAGCTGTCCTGCTGCGCAGCGACGGTCGCTTTGTCTCGGCCGCGCCCGAATACGTAAATTGGCTGCGGGAGAACTACCGGTTGGCAGCCTGGTACGGTGAGCGGCGGGAGATCTATGTGCCCGTTGATTTCACCGAGACCCTTCAGCATTGGCTGCGGGTGAGCCTGGGCGATGGAGTGACGCTCCTGGGGTACGATCTCAGCACCGAGGAGATTGAGCCGGGGGACAGCCTTCGCCTGAGCCTCTACTGGCAAGCCACGAGCGACGTTAGAGAAGACTACAAAGTCTTCACCCACCTGGCCGATGGGCAGGATCGGATCTGGGGACAGAAGGACAGTCAGCCGGTGGAGGGCCTTTACCCCACTTCCCATTGGCAGCCGGGAAGGATCATCAGAGATGCCTACGACATCGCTGTGCCCGACGATACACCGGCGGGCCAATACGTGCTCTTCGTGGGGATGTACGCCCCCGATTCAGGCGAGCGGTTGCCGGCTTTTGGGGAAAATGGACAGCGACTGCTGGCAGACCGCATCCCGTTGGATCAGAGCATCACAGTGAGGTGATGGTCAAGTTATATACTGCCCAAAAGCTCCTGCAA
>JAOZOT010000628.1 GCA_029933115.1 Anaerolineae bacterium
TCCAGATTTCGCCGCACAAGCCCCTTGTGGTAACAACGGGACTGTACCCTCCCACAAAAGAACCACACTACACGATAGATCAATCCACAACCCTGATACCCAGACTGCGGGCACTGCCTTCAATCATGCGTATCGCCCCCTCAATGTCCAGGGCGTTGAGGTCCTTCATTTTCAGCTCAGCAATTTCACGCACCTGCTGACGGGTGACTTGACCAACGATCTCCCGACCGGGATCACTGGACCCTTTTTCCACACCAGCGGCTTTTTTCAGAAGGTCTGTAGCCGGGGGGGTTTTGGTGATAAAGGTAAATGACTGATCCTGATAGACGGTGATCTCGACGGGGATGATGGTACCAACCTGGTTAGCTGTACGGGCGTTATATTCCTTGCAGAAAGCCATGATATTAACGCCATGCTGTCCCAACGCCGGTCCAACGGGTGGAGCAGGGTTGGCCTTGCCGGCCGGTATTTGCAGCTTGATGACGGCTTTGACTTTCTTAGCCATATAGTTGGGTTCCCCCTATCTCAAATTTTTTCCACTTGCAAGAAATCCAACTCTACCGGTGTCTCGCGGCCGAAGAAGGAGACCAAGACGCGGACTTTGCCCTTTTCCATGTTGATTTCGTCAACGGTACCCATGAAATCTTCGAAAGGCCCCTCAACGATCCTGACCTTTTGCCCTGGCCGGAAGCTGACTTTGATCCTGGGGGCTTCTGCCTCCATGCGCTTCATGATCTTCTCAACTTCTTCAGGGCGCAGAGGGATGGGCTTGGTGCCAGAGCCGACGAAGCCGGTGACCCCTGGGGTATTTCGGACCACGTACCATGAATCGTCGTTCATGATCATCTGGACCAGGATGTAGCCGGGGAACACCCGCCGCTCAGTGGTTCGTCGCTGCCCATCTTTCAACTCGACCTCTTCCTCGGTGGGGACAACGACCTGGAAAATCTGGTCCTGCATACCCATAGACTCGATGCGATGCTCAAGGTTCTTTTTGACCTTGTTCTCGTAACCGGAATAGCTGTGCACCACATACCAGGCTCGACCATCGTCAATCTCTGGCTCCTCCGGCGTCTCCTCCGGGGATTCCTCTAGCTCAGTCTGGAGTTCTCCCTCAGTTTCATCTCCTCCGGGCTCACTCTCCTGGACTTCTGGCTGCAGGGGGGCAGAGAGGTCAGTGGAGGGGGGCACATCTCCGGCTTGGGAGCCTTCCTGAGCTTCCTCTCCAGCTTCCTCTTGCTGTTGCGCCGTTTCCTGCAATTGGGGCTCAACATCCTGGGGTTCCTCTGAGCGAGCTCCCAAAAGCTCTTCTTTTCGGGTTTCCTCGAGTTGCTCTTCTTTCGCTTCCATAGGTAGGCAGGCAAAACACAGCGTACCCCCTGGCAATGAGCCGCGTCCAGGGAGGCTTCGGCTTTCTCAACCGAGAATGAGCTCAAACAGCTTGGCGAAAATGTAATCAATGAGGCCAAGGAGAAGAGCCATGAAAGTCGTGACGGCGATAACGATCAAAGTCAAATTGGTCGCTTCCTGACGGCTGGGCCAATTGACTTTTTTCAATTCAGCTCGCGTTTCCTTCAAGTATTTGATAATAGCGTTTTCCTTTTTAGCTGTTGCTTTTGCCACCGGCTCCTTCCCCCTCCCTGGGCTTACTTATCTGTACAGTCAAGACACCGTCTCATTACAAAGCTCACGAGACGGTGTCTTGACAGACGCCCATCTGGCAGGCCAGGCAGGACTCGAACCCGCAACCTACGGTTTTGGAGACCGTTGCTCTGCCAAATTGAGCTACTGGCCTGTGCTGTATAGCTGATAGCAGATGACTGATGGCTGATGGCTTCCAAATAGCTCATCCGCCACCGGCTATCTGCCACCACTACCGGCTATTTTGTCTCTCTATGCAAAGTGTGAGTGCGGCACCGGGGGCAGTACTTCTTCAGTTCCAGGCGCCCGGGGTCGTTTCTTCTGTTTTTCTGCGTCGTGTAATTACGCTCCTTGCACTCGGTACAAGCAAGGGTCGTCACAATGCGTATTGCCTTCTTAGCCATAACCGTAGTCAGGTAGTTGGGTTGTCAGGTGGTTAGGTGGTTAGGTGACAACCCAACCACTCAACAACCTAACAACCCAACCGCCCTTTCATCCTCCTATCCTGCGACCTTGGTGATCACTCCGGCCCCAACCGTCCGCCCCCCCT
>JAOZOT010000011.1 GCA_029933115.1 Anaerolineae bacterium
CAGGTCGATAGCCCGCTTCAGCGGGCTTGAGCTGCTCAGCCCTGAGCTTTAGCTCGGGGGCCGGGCCGAATGCCCTCACAAAACTAAACTATTACGTCGCCCCTACGTCACCCCCGCAGGGGTCGGCCTCGCGCCTGCCCCCAGGGCGACCGCCAGGGTGCGCCCCCACCCGGGGTAGGGGCCGGCCTCGCGCCTGCCCCCACAGGGCGACCGCCAGGGGTCGCCCCTACCCGGGTTTCATCTGTGCCAAGCGCCGGTACGATTCCCAGTAAGCATCCACCGAGGTTGAGGTGCGATATTTGGCCAGCACCTCGTTGCGCGCCTTGCGGCCCAACTCCTGGCGCAATCCCTCATTCTGGAGCAGCTTGATCACCCCATCTGCCAAATCCTGCGGGTCACGGGGCTTGCACACCACCCCAAAGCCTTCCAGCGCCTCCCGCACCCCACCCACATCAGTGGCCACCACCGGTCGTCCGCAGGCCATGGACTCCAGCACGGTGTAAGGGAAACCCTCAGAGATGCTGGTCAAGATGCTGATATCGCCTTCGAGGAATATCTTGGGCGGATCGGGGTGGAACTTGCCGAATTTGAATACCCTGTCCAATCCCAACTCGGTCATCAAGTCCACCGCCTTGGATATTTCCTTCGCCCCGGCTCCTGCCGCCTCGATGATGCGGCTTTTCTCCTCAGGTCTTCCTTCCTCATCGGCGATTAGCTCCAGACACTCCAGAACGTAGGGTGGATCGGCGGTCACCGAGCCGTAGACGATAAACTGCACATCCTTGTCTGGGATAGTCTTGTTGACGAGGTAGGCGGTGCGGATCATAGTCTTAATATCTTTGAGGGGGAAGATGCGGGCTGCGGCCACCACCGTCGGCCGGTCGCGGGTCTTCTCTGGCTTGGGCCCAGGCACAAATACATTGGGGTTGACGCCGTTGTAGATGGTCAGCAGCTTCTCTTCGGGCACGCCATACAGCCTTTCCCAGCGCTGGTTAAAGTTGCACACCGGCGAAATCTGGTCGGCGTAAGTATAGCACAGCCGCGACATGTAAACCGACAGGTTTATCAGGAACCGCTTGAGGAAATAGGTCAGGCCGGTAGCCGAGATGTGGATGTATCGCTCGCGGATGTACACCCCGTGTTCGGTCAGCAACATGGGAGTGCCGTACTCCAACTTGGCGATCACGCTAGCCAGTCCCACAAAGGCGGCAATGGTGGCGTGGGTGACGTCGGTATCGGGGATAGGCGCATTCAACACCATCAGCAGCTTGTTCAGCCAGCGCAGTGCGGTGGTCAGGTCGTAGAGATTGGGTCGCTCTTCGGGCAAAAAGTCATCGGGCCGTTCACGGTAGGGACGCAGCATCTCATCTCGAAAGACCTCCCACACCTGAGGGGCTTTGAAGCTCTCAATGTAGTCATATTGCTGGAAGTAATGATACAATTCGTGGATGGTGCGCCCGTAAGGTGTCATGTCTGGCCCAGCCTCTTCCATGCCTTGCAGAAAGTGATGGAAGAGGGGGATAAACTTTTCTTCGATGACCTGGTAAGTGGTCTCCTGTTTGCGCAGGTAGATTTCAGAGAAGGGCACCTGGGGTAGAATGAACTCGGCCGGCTCCTCAGTGCCCCACAACGGGACATGAATGATTTGCCGCACATTGGGCATCAGGTCGTACTTGAACTTGACATTGGGGTCACCGGTGACAGCACAGATATGATAATCCACCTGTGGCAATTCCCGCACCAGGATGTCGCACCAGGTACTGACGCCCCCGCCCACATAGGGGTAGGTGCCTTCGGTTTCAAACAGGACTGAGAGGCGTTTGTCGCTATCTTTCATCGCTGCCTCGTTTCCTCCAGATCCTCGCTCCAGAAAACCATGAGTAACTGTTCACCTCGCTCGGCCTGGATTTGTAATCCAGACCCACAGCGGCCAACTCGCCGCAGTTTTTGCCCTCTGAACCCGCCGGATTGCAAATCCGGCGAGAGCAAGGGCAATTTGTCCATGCAGTCAACTGTATAAGGCCATAGTAAGCATTCCCTCGATGTCGGAAAAAAGCCGCATATAGTCGGCGTGAGCGCGGCGAATCACTTCGTAAGCTTCTTCACGACCGTACACATCGGTAATCTCACAAGTGGTAGCCTCACTATCAGGTGCGCTCTTATAGGTCAAGAAATAATGCTTCAGGCGGTCAATCACTGATTTCGGACAGTCGGTTATGTCGGTCCACTTGTCGAACACCGCGTCGCTTTGCATCACCGCGATGATCTTGTCGTCGGCTTCATTGCCGTCAATCATGCGCAGCCCACCAATCGGGTGCGCTTTGAGAAGGACGTCACCTCGAGGGATCGTCTTCTCTGAGAGGACGCAGATGTCGAGCGGGTCCTCGTCACCTACGATGTCGGAGCGCCCGGTGCGCTCGATGCAAAGCGCCGCAACCTCTGTGCTGCAGAGGGTCTGCGGTATGAACCCATATAGCGTTGGACAGATGTTGGAGTAGACTTGTGGACGGTCTACCATAAGGTGACCACTGTGCTTGTCGAGCTCGTATTTGATGGTGTCTTCGGGCACAATTTCGACGTAGACGGTAACTACCCGGGGGTGCTCTTCACCGATGGGCACGCCGTGCCAGGGATGAGCTTTGAACAAAACGCCCAGGAGTTTCCAGAGCGGTTCTCTTTTCATGATAATTCCTTATCCAAGAAGGATTTGCTGATATAGCCGCCTATACTCGGCCAGGCATCGCTCCTGATGATAAAAAGCCCGTACCCGCCGCTGTCCTGTGCGACCCATTTGCACCGCCATCTGCGGGTCACGGCACAGGGCCAACACCGCCTCGGCCGTGGCCTGCGGATTCTGCGGCGGAGTGACGAACCCGGCTGGGCCCAAAGCCCGGTCGGCCTGGTTCATACCCTCCACCAGCTCCCGACAGGCACCCACGTCGGTGAGCACCACCGGCCGTCCGGCGCTCATGGCCTCCAACACAGCCAGCGGCTGCCCCTCGCTGCGACTGGTAAGCACCATCGCGTCCAGTTCGCCGTAGCACTCTTGGGGCGGCAGTTCGCCGGTGAAGGTCAGCCGCCCATTCAGCCCCAACTCCTCGGCCAGACGGCGGCATTGACGATAGTAGGCCACGTCCTGGTCGGTGGAGCCGATGACGGCGAACTCGACTTCCGGCAGCCATTCGGCCAGCAGATGAGCCGCCCGAATAAAGGTCTCCACGTCTTTGATTGGCACCACCCGCCCCACCAAGCCGACGCGCGGTCGGCCATTGGCACGGGACCTCACCCCGCATTCGTTGAAAGGCGCCCGCTTTGCCGCGGCCGCGAACTCGTCCACCGGCACGCCGTTGGGGATAATGTGGCACTTGTCCGGCGCGGCCCCTTCCTCCAACTGGTGACGACGATTGGCTTCGCACACGGTCACGATAGCATCAGCCTGGGCATAGGCCAGGCGGGCCAACTGGCGGAAGGTGGCCGTCCAATGACGGCGCAACGCGGCCACCTCCATGTGTCCCATCTGCCGAATGACCTGGAAGCCACATTCGACCTCCATTGCGCCCTCGGCGATTTCACGCCAGTAAATGGCGTGCTCGGTCAGGATGAACGGCCGCCCACTCTGCTCCTTGATCTGTCCGGCCAGCAGCCCTGCAAACCCGGTGGACAGAGCGTGGTACACCTTAGCCTGGGGCAGATTCACCGACCCCGGCCGCCAGCGGGCTACCTGATAAGGCTGCTGGTAACCGGCGATTTCAACAGTCACCATTTCCCGCAGATTGGGCGGGAGGTCGAACTTGGGCACCCGTTCTCGCCCATCACGCACCGCCAGGTGTACCAGCGAGAAATCGAATTCGGGCAGGCCGCCGATCAAAGCGTGGACCCAGGTGGAGACGCCACCGATGGCGTAAGGATAAGTCCCTTCTAAGATCAGGCAGACGTCGGTCATGGGTCTTGCCTTGAGCTTCCCGAAAGGCCGTGTTCTGAGCCTGTTGAAGGGTTATCACCCCGGCGTTTGACCAAGGTCAGAGTCGTGCCCACCCCCGACGAGGTGTCGTAGCGCACCTCGTCCATCAGATTGTGCATCAGAAAGACACCGTAGCCGCCTTCTTGAGGTTCGCTCAGGTCGGGCTCGCGATAGCGACCGGGGTCGAACGGGCGGCCAAAATCGCGGATGGTCAACGTCAACGCTTCATCGTCCATGGCCAGTGATAGGACGATTTGGTGGCCGGGCTCACCCCCGTAGGCATGGCGCACCACATTACTGACCGCCTCGGTGAGCGCCAGTTTGAGGTCGCTAACTGTCTGGGAAGAGAAACCGGCCCGACTAGCCCGTTCGGCCAGCCAGTCACGAGCTTCAGCCACTGCCTCCAGCCGGCTATCAATTACCAGCCGATCTTCCATGCTCATTGGGTTCAAAAACTGGCTATAGCCTCGGCGCGGGTGTCGAAAATGTCAAACACACGATCCAGGCGGGTCAACTGGAAGATCTTCATGATCTCCTCCCTGATGCCACACAGTTTGACATCACCGGCGCCGATGCGCACTCGCTTGAACAAGTTGACCATTGCGGCAATGCCCGAACTGTCCATAAAAGGCACGCCGGTCAAGTCAATGACGTACTGATTTTCCCCCTGCCCAATGAGTTCCTCAAACTTGGCTCGGAGGTCGGGGGAGGTGCTGGCATCCAGGTCGCCTTCCACCACAACGACTACAATGTCGCCCTCTTTCTTCACGTCAACCTGCACGATGAGGACCTCCTTCTATCCAAATGATAGCAACAGTGTACCTACGCAGTTCAGGGTAGAAGCTTCAGGTTTTGGTGATACTACTGGAAGCTGCGCAGGCCCTCGTCCACCGAATCAAAGATGGAGAAGACCTTATCAGTCTGGGTGAGGGAGAACACCTTGCGCAGGGACTCCTGGGGGCTGGCAAACTTGATGCTCCCTCCGGCCTGCTGACTTCGCTTGAAAGCGTTAACAAAGATGCCCAACCCAGTGCTATCCATGAAAGGCACCTCTGTCAGGTCAATCAGCAATTGATTTTTCCCCTCGTCAATGAGCCCTTGCAACAAATCTTTCAATTGCGGGGCGCAGCTCACGTCAATCTCGCCGGACAACTCGATGACGGTGACTTTTCCATCTTGACGGGTCTTGTATTCCATAACTTGCCTCCTCGTTCATTTTTTTCTACAGACCCTATCCCCTCTGTCCTGTACGCTCCTGCCATTCCACATACAAGAAACACTTCTCACAAGTCAGGTCGCCGTGACCTTCGCAACGTACCCCTTCTGGCCGATGGCGGAAGCACAGCGCCGTGTCGGAGCGTGCCGGGCAGTCGGCTTGCAAGTCCTCTGGACAGGCCTTGAAGGCAATGCAACCATCCAACACGCCGTCGCCGGCCTTGGTCCGCTTCCCTTCCACGATGGCCAACAGAGCATCCACCACCGCCGGGTCAAACTGGCTGCCCTTTCGGGTCTCGATCTCCTCCTTCAACTTGGCCCAGGTCATAGTCGGCTGGAATTCGCTGACGGTGGTTGCCTCCACGAAATACTCGGCCAGGGCCAAGATGCGTCCACCCAGAGGGATCTCGTTGCCCTTCAGCCCGTTGGGGTAGCCCCAGCCGTCGAACCACTCATGGTGGCTGGCCACGGCATCGGCCACGCCGGGGGGCAGGGGCAGGATGCGGATCATATCGGCTCCGATGGTGGGGTGGTTGTAGTCAGCCTGGAAGCCCTGGGCCGCCTCGGTGATGCCGCACAAGCCCACATCGTGGATCTCGGCCGCGGTGCGGATGACCTCCACCTCGTGGGCCGACAGTCCCATCTTCTGAGCGATCTCTGTAGCCATCGCTGTCACCCGCTCAGTGTGCGAGACCGTGGCCGGATTGCGCATATCCACTGCCTTGTTCAAGGCTTTAATGGTCTCCAGATAGCGTTGGGTGAACTGGTCAAGCAAGCGCACGTTCTCCAACACCAGTCGGATTTGCTCGGTGAAATAGGAGAGGAGCTTCAGGCTGTAATCGGCAAAGGTCTCGCTTTTTTGGAAATTGACCAGGGCAAACAGCCCCAACAGGCGCTCAGCCTCTACCAGCGGCACAGCCAGGATGGACTTGATACCCATCTCCTGAGCGAACTCGTAGTCACGGACGACCAGAGTGCGCGCTTCCTTGGACATCCAATCGAACAGCCCTTCGCCCACCAGCAGGTTAACCTGCTTCAGAAACTCGTCGGGCATGTTCCTGGCCACGCGGATGGTCAGCCTATCGCTATCCGGTTCAGTGATAGCTACAAAGCCAGCCTCGGTACTGGTAGCCGTCAAGGCCAGGTCCAACAGCAAAGCGATGAACTCTCTGAGCTCGAAGGTCGAACTCAACAGCCGTCGGCTCACCTCCGACTGACTTTCCAATGACTGCAATCGTCGGCGCAGGTCTTCCTCTTGGCGAGCCTGGGTGACGGCGAAAGAGAAGGGAAGGAGCAGATCGGCCACCTTCTGTTCCACGAGTTCGGGCACGCTGTCTTCATCCAGCGGCCCCATCTGCACCAAGCCCATCAGCCGCCCTTCACGCCGCAACGGCACCGTGTACAGGGCCCCCGCCCGGGTAGTGGCCACATGAGGTTCGTTGTAACGGGTGTTGTAGGGGAAATCCAACAATGGGGAGCGGAGAATAGAATGCACGTCTTCGTATTCATCGCCCCCACTCAGGATTGGAATTTCCTCTTCCCCCACCTCGGCTTCATCCGCCGGGACTTTGACCTTCATGTATTCGAGGGTGAAACGTTTCCCTGCCGCATCCAAAAGGTAAAGGTAATACACGTCAAAGCCGACAACCTTGTCCAACGCAGCCAGGATCGCCTCCAGGCGTTCCTCGTATGAGCTGTCTGCTTTGAGCGCTCCCAGGATGTCGTTCCAGACGGCAGGTGCTTCCAGCCGAAGTGTCTCTTTTGGGCTACGCTTTCTCAAGCCAAACATGTTTCCTCCCCGGCCTGCAAGTCGTTCAGGCCACCACTTTCATGACAACGGCTGTAACGTCGTCGTACTGCACCACGTTACGGCCCCACTCGCGGGCCGCCTCATAGATATGATCCAACAGTTCCTGGGCCGACAGGTGGGCATTCTCCCTGACCAGTTGGCACAGGCGATCCTCCCCGTACATCTCACCGGCCTCGTTCTTGGCCTCGGTGATGCCGTCGGTATAAAGGAGCAGAATGTCGCCGGGGTCCAACGTCATCTGGCGCTCTTCGTACTCCACCTCGTCCAGCACCCCCACCAACATTCCGTCCGCGTCCAACCACAGGGCTTTGTGCTCTCCGGCACGCCACAGCAGAGGCTGGTTGTGGCCGCCATTGGCCCAGGCCAATACTCTCGTCGCCGGGTCGTACCTGGCGTAGAAGGTGGTGATAAACAGCCCGGCGTTGCTCAAGTCGCTGTACATGGCGCGGTTGGTGGCAGCCAGCACGGCCGCCACTGAGGATTGGTGCCCGCTCTCGAAACGCAAGGCCAGGCGAGTCATGGCCATCACCAGCGCCGAGCCGACATTGTGCCCCGACACGTCGGCGATGAGGACACCCAGCTTGCCATCATCCATCAGGAAGTAGTCGAAGTAATCGCCGCCCACGTTCTTGGCCGGCACACACCGCCCGGCCAGTTCCACGCCCTCAATCCGAGGAGGGTGAGCCGGCAGCAGACTCTTCTGGATCTCAGAGGCAATCTCCATATCCCGCGCCACCCGCTCGGCCTCTTTGACCTCTTCCACCAGTTGGGCGTTTTTGATGACCAGAGCGGCATTATTGGCCAGGCTGGTCAGCAGTTCCAGATCATCCGGGGTGAAACCCTCCGCCCCGATCTTGTTGACTACGTTAATGGCTCCCAGCGACTCTCCCTTTACCACCAGCGGGGCAGAGACAAGCGACGTGGTTTCAAACTGCAATCGCTTGGCATCACCCACATGCTTGGCCCATCGTTCATCTCTCTTCACATCGTCCACTGTGGTGGGTCGTTGGTGCAGAGTGACCCAGCCGGCCAGTCCCTCCCCCAGCTTGAGCCGTGAACCGCGCAGCTTTTCGCCGCCGCCGCCAGCCGCTATCCGACATTCCAATTCCTGGCTTGAGGGATCCAACAACCAGATGGACCCACCCTCAGCTCCCATGGCCTCGATTACTTCTTCAAAAATGGTCGGCAAGAGCTCATTCAATTCGATGCTGGAGTGAAACTCTTGGTTGATTTTCTGTAAGAGGTTCAACCTCTCGTTCAACCTCTCGACTTGTATCCGTAAATCTTGCACCACGTCTAGCTCGTCCATAAACTCTTAACCCAAAGATTGTGCAGGCCAATGGAACTTTTACCATTATACCACATTGGTCTCCCAGGCGCAACGAAAGCACATGACTTTACCCACAATTCCTGACAGGACTTACGCGGTTCGCATCCTGAGCAGCCCCGCAGGGAGGCATCGAGGGAGGCGAACGGTGGAAGGCACATCCTGAGCCCCCCGCACGGCGGTTGAAACCGCGTGCTATGGCCGGCCAAACCGCCCTGCGGCGGTTTCTCGCCCGGTCGGTGAAGGCCGACCGGGCCCGGCTTAGCCTGCGAATTCATTCGCCGGGCAGCCTGGAGCAGGGAAATGCGTAAGTCCTGTTCCTGAGCCACGCCGCCGGATTGAAATCTGCGGCTTGAGGGCACGAGGTGGTCAACAAGTACACCCCTGAAATCCTCGGCGTGGGCGTTTAGGCTCTCAGAGCGTGTCTGAAAATTCAGGGGGGCGGCGCTCGTAGTAACGACTTCAGTCGTTTTTAGCCGCAGAGCACCAATCATTAGCGACTCAAGTCGCCACTACGAGCCCGCGTACAAGCCCTCTATCTTTGAGATGACAGCTTCCCACCGATACTTCTGCTCAACCAACTCCCGACAGGCGGCCGAGATCTCCTCGGCAATGCCGTTGCGATTCAGAATCGCGAGCAAGGCCGGGATATTCCGGCTCAAGTCGCAGACCATTGCCTCTGGCTTGTGGCTGATTTTGAGCAACCGGCCGGGCGCCCCCAAAAGAGCGGCCACCTCGTCCAGAATAGGCGCCAACCCAGAAAAGTAGGAGGCCACCGGCATGACCCCACAGGCCAGAGATTCGATGGACACCAGTGGAAAAGCTTCCTTGATGATAGAAGGGACAAGGGCAAGGCGAGCACAAGGAAGCAACGTCGCCAGGTCAGCGCGCGTCAGATAGCCGGTGAAGATAACGCTCTGCATCATCCGGCCTCGCGCACGGTCCACGTAGGCCGCCTGATCGGTGCTCTCCAAAAAGCGATCAATGTACTCGTAGAACACGCTGCGCTCTGTCCGCCCCGCCATGCCTGCCTGCATCACCCGCTGAAAGCAATCCAGGCGTCCCCGGTCCAGCGCGGCCACGCCCATCTCCAGGAACTCCCGGTCCATCCCACTGCCAATGACGAGCAGCTTGGTGTTGGGAAAGGCAGCCAAGACGTTGGGCAGAGCAGCTATGAGACAATGCACCCCTTTATCAAAAAGGAGCTTGCCAAAATAGACCAGGACATTATCTTGTTGCCAGTTGATTTGTGCCAGCTTGTGAGTCAGGTCGGCGTCGGGGTAACTGGCGTCGTAGCGGCTCTGGATGTTAAAAGCTGCGGCCGCTATCTCTTCCTCGTGGGAGATCTCCGAAGCCTGCCACGTTTCTCGTTGCAGTTCGGCCGTTTTGCCCCGCTTTTCCCTGGCGGCCAGTTGCTGCATCAAATTGCGCACAACCTCTGGCCTGCGCTCGACGGGCACCGGCTTGAACAACTCGCCGTCAACTCCCACCGGAATCTGGACCAGCTCAGACTCGACGCCGGGGCAGACCTGCATCACCCTCGCCCGTACATCCTGATTCAGCACGATGACGTGGCCGGCTCCTTCTAACCCTTTTGTAGCGTGATACCTGTAGCGTGCATCTCTCAGAACCACGTACTCGATGGTGCTGCCGTGAATGGTCACCACATAGGGTATGCCCAACTCCTCCTTGACCAGATAGGTGATGTAGGGAGGCAATACGGTGTGATGGGCATGGATGACATCGAAAGCATATCGCTCGGCCAGCATCTTGACCTTGTTAAAGAAGAACGTCACATAGTCCTCAATCTCGGATTCAGAAAGGACGACAAAGGGTTTGGTATCGGGCAGGTCTATCCGGTCATAAGCCACCGGGACGGGGCGATAGGACAACGTGTGGGAGATACAGGAAGGGGACTCTGTGCGGCGAAACACGAGCTGGTCGCCACTGTCGCCATGAATGTAGGCAGCGTCGAAGAAATCGTAGCGTTCGGGGCAAAGCTCCAGAGACATCAAGTGAACTTTATGCCCCAGGCGAGCCAGGTACTTTGTTATGTCTCTAGCGTAAACACTGCTACCAGAGCCATAGAGGCTGTATTGGTGTAGGATGCCGACTTTCATGACCCCAGCCTCTCATCCGCCTCAGAATGTGTCCAAAGATTCGGAGGTCGGCGCTCGTGGTAACGACCTCGGCCTCAGGAGCACCGACAATCAGCGCCTAAAGTCGCCACTACGAACGTTTTCAGGCACGCTCTCACAGAGCAACGAGAACTCTGAGGCCCTCAGTGCTAGCAAGCGCGGCGACAAAATACCATCGCCTGCTGGAACATTTCAGCCTTTCCGCCGACTTTTGAGCCCACGTTGCGCGCTACGAGTCGCTCAACTAGGAGCATTTTACAGACACGCTCTCAGCTTCTCCGCTGCATAGCCAGCGTAGCGTCAATCAACTCGTACAGGCTCTCGGCATATCGAATATCAGCCAAGCTCTCCGCAAATTCCAGATGGTGCGGGTCATTGATGCCCAAGGTCTCTTCCAGGGTGTCACTGGTCACAGTCGTTATCGTCAGCCCTTTATCGGCCATAATGCCCACCACATCGGTCAGGTAATATTCGCCCTGAGCGTTGTCGTTGCTCAATCCCTCCAGAGCGGCCAACAGTTCCTGGCAGTCGAAGCAGTACATGCCCACGTTGACCTCTTTGATGGCCAACTCTTCCGGCGAGCAATCCTTCATCTCAACGATGCGCAACACGCGCCCGGCGTCGTCGCGCACAATGCGGCCAAAGTCAGGCGGGTTGTCCAAGACGATGGTCAGGAGCGCTCCCTTCACATCGTCACTCTCCCGGGCTTCAATCAGCTTTTTAATTGTCTCCGGGTTGATAAGGGGCATGTCCCCGTACAGGATGACCACATTGCCGTCAAAGCCCTCCAAAAAAGGCCGCGCCTGCATCACAGCGTGGCCGGTGCCCAACTGCTCTGCCTGAACAGCATACTTCACGCTATCGCCTACAGCCTCCCGAACCATCTCCTTCTTATAGCCTACAACGAGGATTATGTCATCAATCCCCAACTCCCTGACCTTATCTATGCTGTGCTGGATCATGGCTTTGCCCTCGACCTTGTGCAAAACCTTGGGCAGATCGGACTGCATCCGTGACCCCTTACCTGCAGCCAGAATGATGACCTTCGTGTCTTTCATATTTTCCAAAGACCTCCTTCAGGATACAAACTAACTACTCACCGGCCAATCGCCAGATCCGGTGGCTGAATGGACTGGATTGGCGATCCAGGTCGAACCAGGCAAGTAGTCCAACTTCGCAGCATTCAGCTTTTACCCCCCCCGCAGGCTGCCACAAACTCGCAGCGCATTTAGTAATCCAGTTGGGTTCACAGGGTGCACTTCAGTACGCCGGCCGCCGGAGGGCAAATCCGGCGGGAGCGATCTGCGGTGCTGACGCACCCACGACGGCCAAAAGGTGTGGCCTGCCGAATCCTATACAGTTCAGCGCCGGGACGGCCATATCAGGGCGAGGCCCGGTACACTCAGGACGAGCGCCACCACCAGGTAAACCCACCCTCCCATCTGCGGCCCGCCTGTCACCGGCAAGAAGATGGGTGGACCGGTGGGATTAGCCGTAGGCGCGGCCGTGGGGCCGGCCACAGGCCCCACAAGTTCTCCCTCCATATCTATGTTCCAAGTCCAGTACCCCGCTCCAAAGACAGCCTCATCGTTGATCGCCTCAAAACCAGGGGAGAAAAGGGTGTAGCTATACGTTCCAGGGCTGAGCCTTATGACTATAGGCACCTCAGGCCTGAGCTCGTATTCTTTTTGGGCGATGGTCAGATACACAGTCTGATAGCCGTGGTTAAGCACGCGGACCATGCACGCCCCGATCGGAGCCGTAGGCGCATCAGAGGGGGTGAACTCCACCGTAACGGTCTCGCCCTCCTTGAGGGTAATCCACAAGCTGACACCCAACCCCTGCGGAGTGATATAATAGTTGTCTGGCGAGAGGCCGGCAAATTCGCAGGCAAAAGGTCCATATTCCGGCTTACTCCCCGTGACCGCCGTGGCACTCCAGCCTCCCTCGGTGCTGATTTCAACCGGCAGCCCGGCCACGCCTGCGACCTGCACAACGAGACCTCCCATAAAGCCCCCCCCTTCGGTCTGGCTCACGATCCGGCCTCGCCAGCGAACCTGAGATGTAGCAACGGGGGTAGCCAACGGCGCCGGGGTGGGGCCCTGGGCAAAAACAGGCTGCAACCCTACCCCCCCTATCATCAGGAGCAAAAGCAGGATCAACCAGAGAAGGGATGTACGTTTCATGCTACGGCTCCTTTCACCGGGCATTATCAGCAGAGGCCCGATGGCACCTTACCTGGACCGACGCATATAGCTGTGAAGCAACGGTGACCACACTTCAAGCTCAATGGAGCCCAGGTCCACCAGAGCGTCGGGGCCGGGAAGGTAAAAGAGGATGGGCGGCGCAACCCCAATCCAGCGGGCATCAGTCCTGGGCAAGGGAGTTTCTATACCCAAGGTGTACCTGTCGGCCTTCAGCCCGCCGATGGCAAAACGACCGTCGCTGCCTGTGGTGGTCCAATTGGAAATGGCTCCATCAAAATTGTAGACCCCCACGCTGGCTCCGGCCACAGGTCGGCCGTTGTGCGTAATCGTTCCTATAACGTTGGGCTTCTGCAAGGTGATAGTCATGACTTTGGGAGGGCGGTACATGCTGCCAGCCTCAATAGTAATGGGAGGGACCTCTGGCGCCCAGAAGAGAGAGCCGGCGGGCAACACGACCCGCAGGTGATAAGTGCCAGGGTCCAGGCGTCCGAACTTGAAACTCTCAGCGGCGCTGATGGAATCCCACAGAGAGATGGACCCATCGGCACTTTTCAAATTGACATCACCGCTGGAAAGCCGGGTCACGCCATCGGGCTCCATGACCACGCCTTCCACCTGAGGGTAAGTGAGAGGAAGGGAGAGGAATTGAGTGCCGGTGATCTGGTATTGACTGCCCTCGGTGATAGTAATGAGCCTTGTCTCCGAGGCCAGGAAAGGCGAATCGCCTATCGGACGGGCTTCTATTAAGTAGGAACCGGCCGCCAAATTGCCGAAGCGGAAATCCTTGCTGGCGGTGCTGGAATCCCACAAAGAGATGTCCCCATCAACGCTGCGCAAATTGACATCACCTGCCGTCAGACGGGTCAGGCCATCGGGCGCGGTGACGAAACCTTCCACCTGGGGATAAGTGAGGGTCAAAGTCACAAACTGGCTTTCCCCGGCCTTGTACTGGCTCTCCTCAGTCACAGTGACGGGCACCCACACCGATGGCCAGAAAGGAGAAGAGCCGAGAGGCCGGGCAGCTATGAAATAGGAACCAGCAGCCAGCCCACTGAAAGAGAAACTCTTGGTCACTGTGCCCGAATCCCACAGAGAGACGGTCTCCCCCAAGTCCCTCAAATTCACCTCCCAGGACCCGGCTCTGGTCACCCCATCGGGTTCTACCACAACGCCTGTGACCTGCGGATAGTTCAGCCGCACGGTGACCGATTGGGTAGTGTCGGGGGTAAGGGTGACCGGCTGAGGCGGTGGAGCGTGGAAGGGCGAATCCTCCGGCAAAAAGACCTGGAGGTTGTAGACCCCGGCCGGCAGCCCACCAAAACGGAATGGTTTGTCAACGGTAGTGGCGCTCCACTCAGAGATCTCGCCATCTCCACTCTGCAGGTTCACACTATCCACAGTCACCCGGGTGGCGCCGTCTGGCTCGACCACGACGCCCTCCAACTGGGCATATCCCAGAGTGATGGTGATAAACTGACGCTGGCTGAGGTCGTACACATATCGCTCAGTGATCGTTACCACCACCGGTGACGCTGGCCAGAAGGGCGAGCCCTGGGGCAACACGTTCTCCACCTCATACTGGCCAAGCGGCAGGTTGGCGAATCGAAAGTTTTTGGCTTCATCAGCTCTGTCCCACAGCGATATGGTACCATCGAGGCTGCGCAGGTTCACATCGCCCAAGGGATAGCGCCGGCCATCGGGCTGCAACACCACACCCTCCACCTGGGGATAGGTCAAGCGGAGGGTGCCCACATCCACGTCATCAACATTGCTGCGAAGCGTAAAGTTGAAAGGGGCTGAGGGACCGAAACCTGACTGGGGCGGTGGATTAGCCACCAACTTGTAGCTGCCCAGGGGCAGGGCAGCAGTGGCAAAGGCAAAACTGCCATCAATGAGGGTGGTATCCCAGGCCACGGGTGCGCTGCCACCTGCTGGCCACAACTCCATGTTGCAACCCTCCACCGGGGTCACACCGTCGGGAGCAGTGACCAAGCCATACAATGTGCTGGTCTGGGCTTTTATGTGGCTGATTACAGCCACGAACAGGATCAGACCTAAGAAAACGCACGCCACGAGCCATAGGAACGATGGGGAGAAAATAAGCTGAAGGTAATGTGTGCGTCGTTCGTTGTGCATCTGTCCTTCGCCTCACAAAAAGTCTGCGCTGAACCTGGTAGGAACTGCGAGGCTTTCCATAAACACGCAAATATTATACCACGAGGCAAGACAAAAGGCAAGATGGGCAACTTGAAGTCTATCCTTGACCTCTAGACTGGGTTGTGGTAGAATGGCTTTAGATAAAACGATGCAATAACCACTGCCACCCTGGCCACGTTATTGCCCTCCTCCGCGACCAATTGCAATTGCAGCAGGGAGGATTAAAGGTCGTGTCCGGAATTCCAGCACCCTTTGACATCGGATCTGGCACCGGAAAGGAAGCTCCCACTCATTTGACGCTTCCTCCCAACTTGGAGCACTATTTGCCGTCCGACTTGTGGCACAAGCTGACCGCCGCTGCCCCCCGGCGGGGAGTGTTGCTCAATGCCCTCGACCGGCTGCGTTCCATCCTCTATCTCCTGTCCACCTATCTGCCCGGCCACCTGGTTCAGGAAAAGATGCGCCGCCCGGTGCCCGGCCTGGTGCATGGGCAACTGCTGAGGGGCACCCTTCTTTTTGCTGACGTGAGCGGCTTCACTGCCCTATCAGAGCGCCTGGCGACCCTGGGACAGGAAGGCGCCGAGCAATTGACCGACCTGATGAATCGTTACTTTGGCACAATGCTAGAGATCCTCTCCTGGTCGGGGGGCATCCTCCTCAAATTTGCCGGCGACGCCACCCTGGTCTACTTCCCAGAGCAGGAAGCAGACGAACAGGCCCATTGGGCAGTGCGGGCCGGGCAGCGGATGATGCGGGCCATGACTAATTTCGCCGCCATTGAAACGCCGCTAGGGCCCATAGCCTTACGCATGAAGATAGGCATCGGCACCGGACCCTTCCTATCGGCCAGCGTGGGCTCCGTCGAGCGGATGGAATACGTCATCCTGGGCGAGACCGTGGTTCAGACGATGGCCGCCGAAGGCGTCGCAGAAGCAGGCCAGGTAGTCGTGGACAAAACGACGACCACAGTACTTGACCCCTCTCACTACCTTGAGCAGGCTGCCGGTTTCTACGTCGTCCGCTCTGGCATGGACAAAGACTTGGACGATTTTGAGATCAAGGCCGAAAGACGCCGGGCCCGAGGCACCATCCCCTGGAGTGCCAGCCCTCACGCCATTGTCACCCAGATGGAAGTCGCCCTTCGCCAAATCCAGGCTCTGACCCCTTATCTGGCTCCTGAATTGGTAGAGCGCATCGTGGCTCACGCCCGGCAGCGCCGGATAGAAAGCGAATACCGACCTACCGCCGTCCTTTTCTGCAACTTTACCGGCTTCGAGACACTCCTATCCGCCTGGGGGCAGGGGGGAGTGCGGCGGGTGACCCGCCTGTTGAACGATTACTTCAACGCCATGTACCAGATCATCGCCCGACACGGTGGCTTTATCAACCGCATTGACCCCTATAGTCACGGCTCCAAATTGCTCGTCCTTTTCGGCGCACCGGTAGTCCACGAAGACGACCCGCAGCGAGCGGTGAACGCGGCCTTGGCCATGAACGCCGAACTGGACGCACTGAACGACCGCTGGCGCCGCACCCTGGCTTCTCACTTACCGCCAGAACTGGACGGCCCCCCGGTCCAGCAACGCATTGGCATCACCCAAGGGCTGACCTTTGCCGGGCAGGTAGGCTCGTCTACGCGGCGAGAGTACACTGTCATGGGCGACGATGTGAACCTGGCTGCTCGGCTGATGGCTGCCGCCCAACCGGGCCAGATTCTCCTCAGCCAGCGTGTCTACGATGCCGTAGTGGACCATTTTGCGGCCACGGCTCTGAAGCCCATCCGCGTCAAGGGTAAAAGCCAGCTCATCCCCATCTACCAGGTGGAGGGGCTCCGTGACGACCCTCTGGCCCGCCGCCTGCGCAGCCGGGGGCCTCTGGCCGGACGTGAGGCCGAAGTGGCTCAGGGCCAGGCGATCCTCCGCCAAGCGTTTGAGGAGGCCCAAGGGACACTGCTCATCATCCGGGGACCGGCCGGTGTGGGCAAAAGCCACCTGGCCGACGAACTGGTCGCCCACGCCCTGGCCCGGGGTGTCCAAGTCCTGTTCAGCGAGTGTCGGTCCTACACCGCCGAAGCGCCCTACACTCCCTGGACCACCCTCCTGCAAACTCTGGCAGGCATTGCACCGACCGACCACCCTCAGGTCTGTAGCGAAAAGCTGCTCGGTATGCTAACCGACCTGGGTCTAGCCCACGACGAATACGCAGCACCCCTGGCCAACCTGATTGGATTGCAGAGTATCACCTTCCCTGCGGTGCCCGGCCCACCTGCTGAAGCCCACGCCGCACCATCTCAGCCCCAGGTCGAGCCTCAACGCAGATCAGGTCTATTTGACCAGTTGGAGCAAAAGGTAGCCGAACGAGAAAAGAGCAGCCTGAACCTGTGGCAACTGGCCCAGGAACGGCAGAAGGCGCAGCCCGGGCAGATGTGGCAACGCTTGCAAACACGAGTCACCGCCCGCGAGCGGGTGCGATTATTTGAAGCCGTGTGGGGATTGATAGCACGCCTCTCGGCCGACGCTCCCCTCCTGCTCTTCTTCGAGAACGCCCAGTGGATGGACTCGGCCTCGTGGGAGCTACTCGACTACCTGAGCGAACGATTGCCCTCATGGCCCATCCTGGCCTTGGTGGTGCAACGCAGCGAGGACGAAGATGAACCATTACAAGACATCGGGAAGGGGCAAACACTCACGCTGAAGCCACTGAGTCTGGAGGACACCATAACGCTGGTGACCCACATGCTAGGCGAGACGTCAGTGCAGGCCGATCTGGCTCAAGCCATCTACGAGCAAAGCGGAGGTGTCCCCCTCTTTGTCGAGGAAATCGTCCGCTGGTTGCAACGGACGGGGCAACACAACCTGGACGCCCTGAAAGACGGTCTACGGGCCTCGGGCACGTTTCAAGAGTTGGTGCTCAGCCGCCTGGACAGCCTGCCTCAGGGCCAGCGCGATACGGCCAAAGCTGCCTCGGTCGTGGGCAACGAGTTCCGCCGTGGAGATCTGCGCCCTCTGCTGCCTCCTACCATTGACGATGCGCTCCTGGACGAGTACCTCCGTGGCCTGGAAGAGGCACGGCTGATCCTTCTGGCGGAATCCGACGATGACCCCCTTTACACCTTCCGACAAACGCTGGTCCGCGAGGTGGTGTACGAGAGCCAACCCTTCGCCCAGCGCCGAGAACTCCACGCCAGGATGGCCGCTTATCTAGAGGCCCGCCACGCCGACGACCTGGCGGACTATGCCGAATTGCTGGCCCACCATTATTACCTGGCCAACCGTCTCCTGCCCGCCGCCCGCTACCTGCTCCTTTCCGGCCACAAAGCCAGGCAGCGGTACGCCTATTCGCAAGCAGCGGACTTTTACAAGCAGGCGTTGGCCGCCCTAGAGCATCTCCCCCCCGGCGAAGTGAGTTCCGAAACAGCAACTCTGAAAGCCCAGGCCCACGAAGGGTTGGGAGATGTGGCACTGCTGACCAACGACTTTGCCGCGGCGGCGGCGGCCTATCGCACCGCCCGCTCAAGTCTACCCGACGACACCCAGACCGAAACCCCACCCAGGTTGTTGCTCAAGCTGGCCCTGGTTCTGCCCACTCAAGGTCAGGCTGCTGAAGCCGAGGCGTGCGCGCGCCAAGCGTGGGCCGCGCACGAGGCGTCGGGCGACCTGGCGGCCGCGGCCACTCTCGCCTGGCTTCTCTGGCGCGCCGACGACGCCGAGGCTGGCGAGTGGATCAAACGAGGCATAGCCCTCACCGGTCAGGGCTCTGACCCCTGGACCACCGCAGTCGCCGCGCTGTTGACCGATCTGGACGGGGATTGGGAGTCGGCCCAGGAAAAGTACCTGGCCCTCAATGAACCGGTCGGCGCGGCGCTGGCAACCTGCCGCCTGGGTGACCGGCACCTGAGTCAAGGGGACACTGCCAGGGCACTGGCCCTGTACGACCAAGCTGCCGAGGTGTGGAACCAGACAAACGACGACTGCGGCCTAGCCCTGGCCCGCTACCGCCAGGCCGAGGCTCACCTGAGAAGCGGAGACACTGCCGCCACCCGCGCCGCACTACGCGAGGCGCTGACCTTGCTGGACACGTGCACAACGGCCACCCAAGATGACCGGGAAACAGTCCAGAGAGCCCTCGCAGCAATAGACACCGGCCAAACCAAAGCGTGGCCACCCTGGCGCTGGCAACGCTACGACGACGCCTTCCGTATCTCGATCCTGTTCCAACCCTGATCCACCTCGTAGAAAGGGGCTTGTGCAGCGAAGCCTGGGAAGCTTGAGGGTACCCCCCTCAACCCCACTTTCCACACCCCCCGACCTGCTACGCAAGCCGGAAGGCGCGAACCCTCCAATAAGCCGGAGGGCGACAGCACGATACCAACCAACATAGTAATGAGACAGCACCATCTGACCCGAAGCTGTCAGCGAACAGGGCTGCTACTCCTCACCGGCGGTGTGCTAGTTGGCCATCATACCTACATAGACGAGTGGAGGACAGCCATGAACTTGTTCCGCTCGGGGATATTCCGCAGGACCTTTTTCTCCATTCTGACTGTGTCTCTGGTGCCGTTGATCATTCTGGGGGGACTCGCCCTGCACAGTGCCAACGATGCCGGGGCCACAGCTATCGCTCGCAGCCGGGCAGCACTGGACGACAAGGCTGCCGAAGCGCTGGAATTGCGCGTCGTGGAGACGGCTAATGCCGTGGCACACTTCCTGGAGGAACGGGAGGCTGATCTGCGCACCCTGGCCTTGTTGCCTCGCACCGGTGAGGCCTACCTGAGCTTCTCCCAGACTCACCAAGCGATGGTATGGGACGCAGACGGCCGGCGCTACTTGCCTCTTTACCGCGAGATCGCTTTCATTGATCCGACCGGCCAAGAAGTAGTCAAGGTCTCAGACAATCGGCTGGCTGCACCGGCTGAATTGCGTGATGTCAGCCGCCCAGATCAAACTCTCTTTCCCGGAGAAACCTATTTCAACGAGATCATCGAGCTGCCACCGGGAGAGATCTACGTCTCACCGGTGACCGGCTATTACCTGTCAACTGACGTAGCCCAGGCCGGGGTGGAGAAACCAGACGGCCAGGTCTACGATGGCATTGTGCGCTGGGCCATGACCATCTACGAAGAAGAGACGCTCCAAGGTGTGGTGACACTGGCCCTGAACCACCGCCACCTGCAAGAGTTCACCGACCACATTGTGCCCACAATCGAGCGGTTTACTGCCCTGCCGGATGCGACCACCGGCAATTACGCTTACCTGATTGACACCGACGGCTGGGTGATCGCCCATCCCCGTGACTATTACATCCGGGGATTGCGAGCCGATGGCAGCCTGGTGCCGGCCCTGAACGAAACCGATTATCAGGAGCAGCAGGACCGTGGAGAGATTCCGCTGAACCTGGCAAAGCTCAGCTTCATGGATCCCAACCTGCCGCTGGTCAACGAGCAGGCGCAAATGGGTCGGGCCGGTTCAGTCACCTACTATTGGGATGGACATAACAAGTTCGTGGCCTATGCGCCTATCCCTTATTACACCGGGCGCTATAATGAGCCAAGCGGCTTCGGCTGGGTGGGGCTGGGCGCCGATACAGATACTTTCCATCAGGCGGCTACTCTAGTAGGGGCAGCCATCCAGGACAAAGTTCGCACACTGACCATTACCGCGCTGGCCGTCCTGGTGCTCACCGGCCTGGCAGTTCTCACCATCTCCGGCCTGCTGGCTCGCCAAATCGCTGCTCCTATCCAGCAACTCATCGAGGCCGCCCGCTCTGTGGAACGGGGTGACTTTCAACTCGACATCCTCAACCTCATCCTCCACAGTCGGTCTGCCATCCGGCGACTCGTCGAGGCCGCCCGCTCTGTGAAACAGGAGGGTTTCAAGCTCAGCGTCCTCAGCTCTCTCTTCCAGAGCCAGCCGGAAGACGAGATCGTCCACCTGGCCCGCGTGTTCCGTGAAATGGCCATTCAGGTGCAGAAACGAGAGCAACACCTGAAACAACAGGTGCAACAACTCCGCATCGAGGTAGACGAAATGAAAAAGGCCCGCCAAGTGGCCGAAATCACAGAGACGGAATACTTCAAACAGTTACAGAAAAAGGCAAAGGAACTCAGAAGCAGACTGGCTAAATAATTGGACAATTGAGAGGTCACATCAGCCTGGTGATAACCACCAGGCAAGGCCCAGCAAGCTTCCGAACACTCTCACCAAACACTTAACTACTACCAACAGCAAGGTCATGAGGAGGTGCCTAATGGATAAGAACCAGGAAGATAGACAGGTCAAACTCGTCAGCCTGCACAAGAGCTCCGGTGATCGCGCGAGTGAGGCCGGTCAGGATAGACGAGCCAGGTTCATCAGCCTACAAGTGAAATTGCTGCTCGGTTTTACCCTGGCGTTCAGCGTTGCCTTCGCCGCAGCCTATTACTTGTCCCATAGCGCGGTGGTGGCCTCTATTATCACCTACGTCACTCTCGTCATCCTGATCTTCCTAGCCGCTAGAGCCCTCACCCGGCCCATCGTCACACTGACCCAATCTGCCCGGCGGGTAGCCGAGGGTGACTATAGCCGAGGGGTCATCCCCCAAATGGGAGGTCTGCTAAGCGACGAGACCGCCGCCCTGGCCGAGGTCTTCCGCCAGATGGTGACCAAAATAGCAGACCGCGAGAGAGATCTGAAAGACCAGGTGAGAGAGCTAACGCTGACCATGCATATCCAGATTGACCAACTCAAAAAAGCCAAGAGCGTGGCCGAGATCACCGAGAGCGAGTATTTTCTGCAATTGCAAGAAAAAGCCCGCAAGATGCGAGAGGCCAGGAGAAAATAAGGCCAGAGTCGAGACTTTAGCCGGTTCTTTTCCGCTGAAGGCTCCGCCCCTCAAGCCATTTTAGCCGCAATCACAAGAATCTGGCCCAGCACCTTCGCACTCAGAGTAGGAGGAGTGTCATGGCAAAAATCATATCCATCCATTCGTTCCGTGGTGGAACTGGCAAATCCAATATCACGGCCAACGTTGCCAGCCTGCTGGCCGCCGAAGGCCACCGCGTCGGCGTGATTGACACCGACATCCAATCCCCTGGCATCCACGTCCTCTTCGGCCTCGACGAGGGAGACGTCAAACACTCCCTCAACGACTACCTCTGGGGCAAATGCGACATCGAACAAACCGCCCACAACGTCACCCCTAGCCTCAACACCAACATCAAAGGCCAGGTCTTCCTCATCCCTTCCAGCATCAAAGCCGGCGAAATCGCCCGCGTCCTCCGCGAAGGCTACGACGTCGGCCTCCTCAACGACGGCTTCCACGAACTGGTCGAAACCCTCCGCCTCGATGTGCTCATGATTGATACCCACCCCGGCCTCAACGAGGAAACCCTCCTCTCCATCGCCATCTCCGACGCCTTGGGTATCATCCTCCGCCCCGACAACCAGGACTACCAGGGCACCGGCGTCACCGTCGAGGTCGCCCGCAAACTCGACGTCCCGCACATGGTCCTCATCGTCAACAAGGTGCCCTCCGTCTTTAACCTCGACAAGGTCAAAGCCAAGGTGGAGCAAACCTACGGCTGCGAAGTCGCCGCCGTGCTCCCCCATTCCGACGAAATGATGGCCCTGGCCAGCGCAGGTATCTTCGCCCTGCGCTACCCAGACCACCCGGTGACGGCCACCCTCAAACAACTGGCGGCCAAGTTGGTTGAGTAGGCTAGGAGTAGAACACATCGGGACTCAGAAACCGCCATCGTTGCAAAGCGGGCAGTCTATCCCAGAGGAGCAGACCTATGAAAGGCTTTCTAAACCGAACATTTCGCCTCCGCCCTAGAGAGATGGGCATCGTGCTCGTTCTGGGTCTGGTGTTGCTGTGCAACTCTGTCGCCGTACAAGTGTCCGGAATTGTATCCATCAGCAACTTTTTGAGCGAGGGAGGCGTCAACAATTTTCTCATCGTCTGGCTGATAGACGACTTGCTGATCCTCCTGATGGCGGGATTGCAATCCCTGATTGTAGACCGGTTTGAGCGGATCAGTCTGATGCGCGGGATGACTTTTGGCTTCGCGCTGATATTCACCTTCCTACGGTTGATGTTTATTTTCCAGATACCCGGCTGGCTCAACTACTCGCTCCTCTACCTGGTGGCCGAACAACAGGAGCTATTCGTACCTCTGACTTTCTGGATTCTGGCCAACGATATATTCGACATGGCTCAAACGAAACGCCTTTTCCCGCTCATCGCCAGTTGGGGCTTTGCCGGCAAGCTTCTGGGCATCGGCTTTTCTGCCGTAGCGCCCGATTTGTTTGCCCGACTTGACATCAAGTCCGAGGAAATGTTAACCCTCAATATACTAGTCTACCTGCTGGTCTATCTCCTTATCCTGGGAGGGCTACGCAAAGTTCAGGTGCGGAAGACAAGACACAAACGCGAGACCGTGCGCGAGACATTGACCGAAGGCTGGGGCTTTGTACGCGAAGTGCCCTCCTTCCGCTACTTGACGCTGGCCATAATAGCGCTGAATTTGTGTGACATCATCATCGGCTTTCGTTTCTACGTCGTTTCCGATGCGGTCTTCAGCGACCCCAGCAGCTATCAGCGTTTCCTCAGCTTCTACCGTCTGGGATTAACTCTGGCGGCCCTCTTCCTCCAGAGTTTCCTGACCAGCCGCATCATCAATCGCATCAGCTTGCAAAACACTTTTCTCATCATGCCCTGCGCCGTGTTGGCCGGCGTGACGTGGATGATAGCCCTGCCCGGAATCGTCAGCGGCACCGGCGCACTCGTGTTGCAGAGGCTCACAGGGACCACTGTGGACGAATCGGCCAGAAAAGCATTTCAGGCACTCGTGCCCGAAGAGCGCCGAGGCCGGGTGAGCATGTTCATGGATAGCTACCTGCCCTCAATGGGCACCATCATCGGCTCGCTGGTAACCGGGGCCATCGTCTTGGTGGGACTTCGATTGCACAGCACGTCGTACTTCTACGCTTACCTGGCCGTTGCAGTGGTGGCAGCCCTGTTTGCCATCTGGGCCATCCTGAAAATGCGCACAGTGTACGACAGCAGCCTGTTGAACTGGCGGCTAAAACGCCGCCAGCGCGCCACCAGCGTGCTGAACACCGCCATCTTCAAGGCCCTGTCAGATGAGGATAACTAAAACTGAGGCACGATCCATAGAAGGGAAAACCATAAATTCCCTCCTCCAATGCCCTCAGGATGGGGCAACCTGCCTAACCACGGTAAATGCAGAGTTACCCCAACACGGGCACAGGTGGATAACTTTAGAGGCAGGAGGTATCATAGTAGATGGACGAGAGTTTAGGAGATAGACGAGTCAGGTTCATTAGCCTGCGCGTGAAACTGTTGGTCGGTTTCACCTTGCTGTTCACCATCGTTTTCGCCGGAGCTTTTTACTGGTTCAACACCTTTGCCGAGAGGATGGCGTTGAGCCGGATAGAAGAGGACCTGACTGCCACCTTGCTCGCTGCAGCCGCCGACTTGGATGGAGACGAGTTCGTCGCTCTGTACAAAGAAGGGGTCCCCCGAGAAGATGGCTTCAGCGACGACCCCCGCTACTGGCGACAGATTGACTGGCTGGATACGGTTCACCGCATAGAGCCACGCGCCTGGCCCTACACCTACGTCAGGGGAGATGAAGACAAAGAAGTCGTCTTTATCAGCGATGTCTGGGCGCTATACAACCCGGACAAAGCAGCTAAATTTCTCGAAAGCTGGACCCCAAACACCTACGTCATGTGGAATGGGCTTGAAGATACAACGTTGTACATGAATGTGTACACCGATGACTGGGGAAGTTGGGTCTCCGGCTACACTCCCATTAGAAACTCGAAAGGGGAGAAAGTAGGAGCTATAGGGGTTGACTTCGAAGCCGGTTACGTGGACGAGGTGAAGCAAGCCATCCGTGAGAGCGTATGGATAGCTTTTGGCATTACCTACGCCACGCTTTTCATTCTGGTCTTTCTGATCTCCGGCGCTCTCACCCGACCGATCATCGGCCTGACCAAGGCAGCCGAGTGCATCGGCGAGGGGGATTACGACCAGGACCTCTCGCACCTGACCAAAGGACGTTTCCCCGACGAGATTGAGACCCTCGCCGAAGTGTTCGAGATCATGGTCAGCAAAGTATACCAACGCGAGCAGACTCTCATCCGCCAGGTCGAAGAACTGAAGATTGAGATTGACGAGGTCAAACGCAGAAAGCAAGTCAGTGAGATCGTAGAGTCCGACTTTTTCCAGGACCTGCAAGCCAAAGCCCGCAGAATGCGCAGTCGCAGCCGGCGCAACGAACAAGACGCACCCGGCGACAAAACGCCAGAGGAATAACTCCATTGAGGTTTCACCATGCAGCCCCATCTGGACAGGGAGATACCCGTCGTCGTCATCAGCAACATCACCGAAGCTTTCTTCGAGTTCCCGAGCCGGGCCGAGGATGCGACGGAGCGAGAGCGTCTCATCCACCACGCGCAGTGTCAGGGGGAACGCTCCCTGTTATGGTTGGGAGACCCCAAGCTGGTCTTTGTCACCTTTCCTGTTCCCCACACCGGCTATCTGCATCAGCGGCTTGGCTACCGGGGCACCGGTTTCGCGGCGCCGGCGGAGCCTTCTCCCTTCCTGAGCCTTGACATCCTGCGGGAACCAGCTCTCGTCACCCGGCTGCTGGAATACGCCGGAGAACAACGCACCGTACAACTGATTCCTTACGCGACGACCCGCCAATTCCTTCAGTTGGTAGAAACGCTGCGGACAGACTATAAACTGAACATCCTGCTGCCCGAAAGCCCTACCCCAGAATGTCTGTGGCTGCGGGATTACATTGATACCAAAGCCGGTTTCCGTGCCCTGGCCTCTCGTTGGCTGCCCAATTCGGCCAAGCTGCTGCCAGAAGGGATAGTATGCCAAGATGCACAGCAGGCGGCGGCAGTCGCCTACTGGTTTGGCCACAACGGTCGGCCCTGCATCATCAAACCAGACAACGGCATGGGCGGCCTCGGACACCAAATCTTGCACCCGGGCGATTTCTCTTCGCCAGAGGACATCCTGCACCAGTTGCAGGCCAATCCTTTCCTGCACGACGATTTGATAGCGGTGGAGGAATTCATCCATTCCCCCACATCGCTCTCCCCTTCGCTGGAGCTTTTCGTCCCTCCGCTCGGGGCCGGCAGACCGGAGATAACCTATCTCTGCAATCAACTCTTTATGGGGCTCGGCAACAGCTTTTTGCTCAGCCGTGAATTGCTGGACACAAAATGGTATCCCGTCCTGGCCGAAAGCGGCCTGCTGATCGCCACGAGATTGCAGGAGATGGGGTACGTCGGTCATTTCGACATTGACACCATCGTGGACGATGAGGAACGCGTCTTCTTGCTGGAAGTGAACTCGCGGCGCACCGCCGGCACCCACATCCATGAGTTCGCCCGCTTCCTCTTCGGCCCAGACTACCTGGACGACATTGTCCTGCTGGGGCACGGCGCAATGGAGAGCGGGAGCATCACCCGCCCCGACGAGCTACTAGAGTTGATAGACGACCTGTTATACCCGATACAGCAGGAACAGCGGGGAGTCGTCGTCACCGTCACCTCAACCCTGTCAATAGGTGACTTTGGCTGCATCATTGTGGCTCCTTCCACAGAGGAAGCACTGACATTGCAGCAGACGCTGATGGAACGCATCCGCAACGCCGGCGGGTAGCTCCACCGCAGTTCCCGGCGGAGCTACCCTGACAGCGTGTCTGAAAAATGCTCGTAGTGGCGACTTGAGTCGCTAATGACCGGTGCTCTGCGGCTAAAAACGACTGAAGTCGTTACTACGAGCGCCGCCCCCCCTGAATTTTCAGACACGCTCTGAGACTTGCCGGTGAGAGCAACACTGTAAAGCTTATATGGGAAAAGAGTTACTATTTTCAAAGGTAAAGGAGAGAAAATATGTCCAAGATCATCTCCATTCACTCTTTCCGAGGCGGGACAGGTAAATCCAATATCACGGCCAACGTTGCCAGCCTGCTGGCCGCCGAAGGCCACCGCG
>JAOZOT010000629.1 GCA_029933115.1 Anaerolineae bacterium
GAGCTTTTAGACAAACTACGGGCTGTATCGCCTCGGCTGGTGGTGAAGCAGCGCACCTGTCACAATGCTGAAGAGGTCGAGCAGGCCCTGGATGATGACACCGAAGTATTATACACTTTCCACCTGCCTGCCGATTTGAGCGGGGCGCCGAGGTTAAAATGGGTGCAATTGCACACGGCGGGGATTGATCACTTGCTGGACCATCCGCTTATGAAAAGCGATGTACTTCTCACCACGGCCAGCGGCATTCACGCCACGCCCATCGCCGAGTACGTTTTTGCCTCCATCCTTGCTTTCAACCGACGGGTGCCCCAGATGCTTTACTACCAGCGCAGGCGTGAGTGGCCACAAGGTCGCTGGGACCTCTTTGCCAGGCCCAAATTGCGAGGCAGTACGCTGGGCATCGTCGGCTATGGTAGTATCGGGCGGGAGGTGGGGAGGATCGCCCGATGCTTTGGGATGCGGGTGGTGGCTACCAAAAGGTCAACGAGTCAGATGCGAGATGGGGGCTATGCAGTGGCGGGCATTGAGGATAGAGAGGGGTTGTTACCCGACGAGGTTTTTCCGCCAGAGCGGCTGTCCGAGATGTTGAGCTTGTGCGATTATGTGGTCGTCGCCGTTCCTTTGACGCCTGAGACGAGAAAGCTGATTGGTGAGGCAGAGTTGCGGGCCATGAAGCCCGGCGCTTATCTGGTCAATATCTCTCGCGGGGGGACGGTGGACGAAGCGGCCTTGATCAGGGCTTTGCGAGAGGGTTGGATCGCCGGTGCGGGCCTGGATGTCTTTGAGGAGGAGCCGTTGCCTTCGGACAGCCCTCTCTACGACCTGGAGAATGTCATCCTCTCTCCCCACGTGTCCGGCTTTACTCTGCGCTACAACGAACGATCCGCCGATCTCTTCGCCGAGAACCTGCGTCGCTATTTGGCAGGAGAGCCGCTACTGAATTTGGTGGACAAGGCGAAAGGTTACTGAAAAGTTGTTCAAAGCCGGTCGTTGGGTTATATCGAGTAAGCCGCTTGTGCTCTGGAAGGAGTTGCTCAACATAAGATCAATGTTGCACGTGCAACATTTTTGGGCATAGGGTGAGATACGAATTATGACCGAGAAGCAGGCTGGAGGAATGGGGCCCCAAATCTGCGACTACGAGGGCTCTACGTATCGGACGGATTTCTGGGAGGGCCAAGGGCGGGAGTATGAGGATTTGGCCGAGCGCATCGCCTTGCGCAAACTCCTCCCCCCCGGCGGTGAGCTCTTGATGGAAATCGGCGCCGGTTTTGGCCGCCTGGCCGACCTCTACAGCGGCTACGAAAAAGTGGTCCTGTTGGACTATTCCAAATCCATGCTCCGCCAGGCTCAGGAGCGGCTGGGCCACGATGAGCGGTACATCTATGTGGCCGCCAATCTCTATAACTTGCCCTTCGTTGACAACCTTTTCAGGGTGACCGTGACCGTCCGGGTGCTCCACCATGTCCAGCATATATCGGCCGCCTTCGGTGAGATCCGACGGGTGCTGACACCCATCGGTCACTATGTCCTTGAGTACGCCAACAAACGTCACCTCAAAGCTATTCTGCGTTATGCGCTGCGCCGCCAACATTGGAACCCCTTTGCCTTGGAGCCCGTCGAGTTCGTCAAACTTAATTACGACTTTCACCCAGCTTGGATGGAAGCGCGCCTCCAGCAAGCGGGTTTTACTATCGAGAGGCAGTTGACCGTCTCTCATTTCCGCCATCCCCTCTTCAAACGCCTGGTGCCCCCTGGGCTTCTGGCTGCGCTTGATGGTTCACTCCAGTGGACGGCTTCTTTGTGGAAGCTGAGTCCCAGTGTCTTTGTGCGAGCCAGGGCCGAAAAGGAATATCTGCCGGCCAGGCCCCAAGGCTTTTTCCGTTGTCCTGCCTGCCACAGCCCTCAATTGGTCGAGGTGGATCAGGCCCTGGATTGTCCAAACTGCAATCGAAGGTGGACCATTGACGACGGTATCTATGACTTTAAAGGCGATTAGAGGGTCTGACAGCGTGTCTGAAAAATGCTCGTAGTGGCGACTTGAGTCACTAACGACCGGTGCTCTGAGGCTAAAAACGACTGAAGTCGTTACTACGAGCGCCGCCCTCTGAATTTTCAGACACGCTCTGAGAGGGGTAGCTCTGCACTCAATCGTGGTTGGGCAGGCTGCCCCACTCCGAGGGCGC
>JAOZOT010000133.1 GCA_029933115.1 Anaerolineae bacterium
GAGAGGAGGTGATGCCGGGCCTGGATTGTAACCGAGTGCGAAGAGCTACGCTCGCCTTCGCCAGACTCAGTAGACCACAATTGGGGTTTGTAGTGCACGCTTTTTGAGGCGATGAATCGCCCACTGCGAACAAGATCCGTGATCTGCTGAGCTCGATGACAAAAGCTCGCAGCGGATGGCCAAATCCGCTGCCAAACCGCCGGATTTGACAATTCAGCGGGAGTAAATCGCGGGGTTTACCAATACTTTCCTGAAGAAGGAGGAGATTGAAAATGACCAAGAGACTTTCTGCGTTAACGATTCTGTCTCTGATTGTTCTGATGTCGTTGGTGGCCTGTGGCCCTACGCCGGCCCCAACGGAAGCACCACCGCCAACCGAAGCGCCGACGGAGGCCCCGCCTCCCCCCACCGAAGCGCCAACCCCGACGCCCGTGCCGGTCGAGGCGGGTCCCACAGGGAAGATCGTAATCGTCATCGGCGGTGATCCTTCGACTCTCGACCCTCAGTTTGCGGACGACGGCAACGAGCGCGCCGTCAACGACAACATCTACGAGACTCTGATCGCTCGTGACTCCAAGACCATGGAGCTCATCCCTGGCCTGGCCGAGTCCTGGGAGCAGGTGGATGACACTACCTGGCGTTTCACACTGCGGAAAGGGGTCAAGTTCCACAACGGGGAGCCCTGGAACGCCGAGGCGGCCGCGTACAGCATCAACCGGGTCATTGACCCCGAGTTCGCTTCGGAGCAGATCTCCTACTATGCTACGGTGACGGGAGCGAAGGCGGTGGATGAATACACTCTCGAGGTCACCACCGAAGGCCCTGACCCAACCCTGCCCACGCGCCTGTACTGGATGAAAATGGTGCCACCCAAGTACGCTGAAGAGGATCCCGACACCTTTGCCAAAGAACCGGTTGGCACCGGCCCGTACAAGTTCGTGGAATGGGTCAGGGACGACCACGTCACCCTGGAGGCCAACCCGGAATACTGGGGCGGGGCGCCCAGCATCAAAACAGTGGTCATCCGGCCCATCCCCGAGGAGGTGACGCGCCTGGCGGCCTTGCAGGCGGGCGAGGTGGACCTGGTGAGAGGGCTGATTCCAGAGTACGCGGATCAAGTGCCCAAGGCAGTAGCCATACCTGGGCTGGAGTTCCCCTGGCTGCGGCTGAACTGCCTGAAGGGACCCACGGCCGACCCGAAGGTGCGGCTGGCGATCAACTATGCTATTGACCGGGAAGCCCTGGCCGAAAGCCTCTACCTCGGCTACGCCGTACCGGCCCAGGGGCAACTCTTGACCCCGGGTCACTTTGGCTTCAACCCCGAGGTCAAGGCTTATCCTCATGACCCTGCCAAGGCCAAGGAACTCCTCAAAGAGGCCGGATATGCCGGCGAAGAGATCGAGTTCATCGGCGAAGCTGGCCGCTGGCTGAAGGATAAGGAGCTGATCGAGGCCGTGGCCGGGCAGTTGCGCGATGTGGGTATCAACGTCAACGTCAAGATCGTCGAATGGTCGGATTGGCTCGATCTGCTGTTTGCCGGTGCAGACAAGGCTCCCGATATCCAGTTCTCCTCCCACGACAACTCGCTTCTGGACGCCGACCGGACCCTCTCGGCCATTTATCACAGCGAAGGGTCGCAGTCGGCCTACAAGAACGAGGAGGTAGACAAGCTGATTGATGCGGCGCGGACAGAGACTGATGTAGCCAAGCGAGAGGAGATGTACCACAAGGCTATCAAGATTGCTTACGACGAGGCGGCCTTGGTCCCCTTGCTGAACCTGGAGGACATCTATGGTCTCAGCGAACGCCTGCAATGGGAGCCTCGCCTCGATGGCAAGATTCTGGCCTATGAGATGAGCCTAACCGAATGAGCCCTGTCCTTTCCACGCCCCCGCCTGCGGGAGACCTGCATAGTATAGGCACCTCCTACGAAACCGTGCTGCTGTCACCAGGTCGCAAACCGGGGCGGGGATAGTCCCTCGGGCCTTGCCCCATTGGAGTCACACAAGAATACACTGCTAGGGGGCCACTTCAAGGGGCAAGGCCCTCCCCATCATCTGCCCGACTCTCTCGTAGAAAGGGTGTGACGCAGATGCAGAGATATGTCATAAGACGTCTGCTTTATTCAGTGGCGGTGGTCATCGGTGTCTCCATCTTTGTCTTTGTTATCACTCACATGTTGGGTGACCCGGCCAGGATGATGTTGCCTCTGGAAGCGACTGAGGAGGAATACCTGGCCTTCCGTCACCAGATGGGTTTCGATGACCCTCTTCACATCCAGTTTTTCAGGTTCGTGCGAGATGCTTTGCGGGGCGACTTTGGCGATTCCCTCTGGCAACGCGAGCCCGCTCTGGATTTGGTCCTCGAGAGGCTGCCGGCCACCCTGTTGCTAGTTGCTATTTCTACGTCTCTCGCTCTCATCATTTCTATCCCTCTGGGAGTGTTGGCTGCCCTGAAACCCCGTTCACTGCTGGACCGCCTCTGCACGATTGGCTCCCTCGGTGGTGTGTCCATCCCAGACTTTTGGCTGGGTGTGATGCTCATCCTCGTCTTTGCCGTCCATACCCGTTGGTTCTACACCAGTGGGTATGGAACCTGGAAGCACCTGGTTTTGCCCGCCATCACCCTGGCTGCCAGGCCCATTGGACGGATCACTTTGATTGCCCGTTCCAGTATGATGGATGAGCTTTGCAAGCCATACATGGTCACCGCTCGAGCCAAAGGGCTCAAGGAGAGCGTCATCATCTATCGCCACGCCTTGAGGAACGCCCTCATTCCTATTATCACCCTGGGGGGATGGCAGGTGACTCGACTGTTGGCCGGTTTGACGGTGGCCACTGAGACGGTGTTCGCCTGGCCTGGGGTTGGCCTCCTGGCCATCCAGGCTATCGAACGCCGCGATCTACCCCTCATCCAGGCCGATGTCTTTGTCGTTGCTCTGCTGGTCAGCGGTCTCAACCTGTTCTTGGACATTTGCTATGCTTTCTTCGATCCGCGGATAAGGTTCGAGTAGTCTCAGTACAGGAGATGCGATGCAAAGCGGAACGTTTGTGGCCGAGCGAGGTGAATTTACAACCGGGGGAAGGTGGCCGGCCTGGCGTGCGGTGAGCTCGCTGCTGGGCCAATTGGTGCAAGACCGGGTGGCTCTGGCCGGAGCGACTTTTTTGTTTATCGTGTTATTGACCTCGCTCTTTGCTCCTTACATTGCCCCTCACGACCCCACTGTGCAGGATATTACCCATCGCTTGAAGCCGCCTTTTTGGCTCCCTGGGGGGAGCAGGGAGTATTTGCTGGGTACCGATCAGTTGGGACGGGATATTTTGAGCCGTATGATCTACGGTGGCCGGGTCTCACTGATGGTGGGCTTTTTCACCGTCCTCTGTGCCGGCGGGGTAGGCACGACTTTGGGACTCATCGCCGGCTACTATGGCGGTAGGATTGATAACATCATCATGCGCCTGGTTGACGTCCAGACCGCTTTTCCCGGCCTGCTGATGGCCCTGGCTATCATCACGATGATTGGCCCCAGCGTGCGCAATATCATCATCGTTTTGACCATCAACGGTTGGATGGTCTACGCTCGCATGATCAGGGGCACGTCTTTGGCCATGCGCCAATCCCTCTTCATTGACGCGGCGCGGGTCGTGGGGGCCAGTGACCGGCGCATCATATTCCTACATCTTCTGCCCAACCTGGCCTCGCCCTTGATCACCTTGGGCACCCTGGAGTTGGCCCGTGTCATCCTGGCCGAGGCGGTCCTTAGTTTCCTGGGCTTGGGCATCCAGCCGCCGGCTTCATCGTGGGGTTTGATGATTAACGAGGGGCATACCTACATCACCTTGGCCTGGTGGCTGGTCACCTTTCCTGGGGCAGCCATTGCTCTCACCGTATTGAGCGTCAACCTGGTAGCCACCTGGCTGCGGGCCATCACCGATCCCCTTCAGCGGGAGCTCCAATATGGAGCGGGGCGGCGCAGAGGCCGTTAATGAAACGTTCTAGCTGAAAACTTGGCAGTGGCGACTTTCGCCTTTCAACGGCTGAAGCCGTCACTGCAAGCTTCTTCCAGTGTGCTGATTAGGAGAGAAAGGTGTTTGAAAAAGTGCTGGTTCCTTTGGACGGTTCAGAACTGGCCGAGGCAGTGTTGCCCTATGTAGAGGATCTCGGAAAACGGTGTGCGGCCGAGGTCATCCTGCTCCAGGTGGTTGCCACGCCTCCCAACAGAGCGACGGCCGTCTACCAACCTCCCAAAGGCGACATGCCTATGCCACCCCTGCCCGAATCGGCCGGGGATGTGACCGTTGCCCAGCATCCCATCTACCGGGAACAGGAAATGGCCAGCCTGCGGGCTGAGGCTGAGCAATCCCTGACCAGGGCAAAGGAGCGTCTGCACAGAGCAGGGTTAAAGACCCGTGTGGAGGTTCTGTTCGGACGACCGGCGGAGAGAATCGTCGAGTATGCCATGAGGGAGAAGGTGGATTTGATCGCCATGGCCACCCACGGGCGCAGTGGCTTCAGCCGCTGGGCCTTTGGCAGCGTGGCGGAAAAAGTCCTGCGTGCCACGACACTTCCCATCCTGTTGATCAGACCTCCCGGCGCGGATGAGTATATACGATTGCCCGGGGTCGAGTTCAAGCTGTAGAAACTGAGATAATGGAGGTTGAAAGCCTATGATCCGCCCAGAAGGTTCTTGGGTAGCTATCGTCACCCCTTTCACCGAGACGGGCGAGATTGACTTTGCCGGTTTCGAATCGTTGGTGGACTTTCAGGCCCAGAATGGCACCGGCGGCCTGCTCCTCATGGGGTCCACCGGAGAGCCAACCCTTTTGACGATGGATGAGAGGAGAGAGATTCTGGAGAGGGTGATTCCTTATGCCAAAGGGAAGATACCCGTCTTCGCCGGCACCACCTGTAACACCACGTGGGAAACGGTGGAATTGACGCGCTATGCAGCCCAGGTGGGTGCCGACGGAGCCATGCTGGTAGTGCCTCCTTATGTCCGTCCTCCTCAAGACGCCTTGTACGAGCACTTTAAGACGGTGGCCGAGGCGGTGGACATTCCCATTGCCATCTACAATAATCCCACGCGAGTAGGGGTCAACATTGACCCGGCCACAATGATCAAACTGGCCGAGATTCCCAACATTGTGGCTGATAAGGAGGCTATGGGCAACGTTTCTCAGATTGCCGAGATACTGGGGGCCACTGAGGGGCGGTTCAACGTACTTTGCTGCGATTACCCGGGCTATGCCCTGATTGTCCCTACTTTGGCTCTGGGAGGCCACGGCACGGCCAACGTGGCGGGCAATGTCATCCCCCGAGAGATGGCCGAGATGTCGAAGCCGTGGCGCTCGTGGGAGGACGTGAAGCGGACCAGAGAGTTGTACTTCCGTTTCCTGCCCCTGATGTCTGCCCTCTACGGCGTTTCCAACCCGGTGCCCGTCAAAGCTGCCCTGCGGCTTCTGGGCCGGCCGGCCGGCCCCACGAGGAGACCGCTACCCGAAATGTCTGAGGACAAGCTGAGGCAGTTGGACAGTCTGTTGGAGAGCCTGGGGGTCAAGGCGCAGTATAGCAAATAGAAGTACCGTTAGTGTGCTCTCCGCTGGTGGGAATGACGGGAGGAAAAGCGGTATAAGCTCGGTCAATTGTTAAGGAGTCTGGGAGTGAAAGCACGCTAAAGTAAAGAGTTTTACTTTCAGCGGGAAATAGTGTACAATGATAGCAAGATACCAGCTTGCATAGAGTCAGGTGAGCACGGGAGATGACGGACGAGCGCGACCATTCCAAAGGGAAAACTTTGCCGGCATGGTACACGCCGATAACTGAAGATTTGCTCCAGGAGATCACTCAGCGTATCGTGGAAGCCCTGCATCCAGAAAAGATCATCCTGTTTGGTTCGTATGCCTGTGGCGAGCCGGCTTGGGACAGCGATGTGGATCTGCTGGTGGTGACAAACGCACTGCGACATGAGAGTGTCTTTGAACGGCATCGGGTGGTTTCCGCCCTCTTCCCACATCGCCGTTTTGCCATGGACGTTCTGGTGCGTACACCGGCGGAACTGCAGCAGCAGATGGAGAAAGGCCATGGCCTCTTTCACGAGATCGTAACACAGGGGAGGGTATTATATGAGCGAGGAGGTCGTGGAGTGGATACGCAAAGCCGAGGCCGATTACGAAAACGCGCGCATTCTGGCCCGTCAGCGCCGGAAGATTCTACCTGATAATATCTGCTGGAGTTGTCAGCAGAGCGCGGAGAAGTACCTCAAGGCTTTTCTAGTTCGGCACAAAGTTGAGTATCCCCGCCGACATGACTTGGTGCAGCTTTGCAATATTTGTGCTGAGATAGACTCCGCTTTTCACCTGCTCACCGACGCGATAATGACCCTGGACAAGTTTGGAACAGATATTCGCTATCCAGGCGTGGCAGCGACTGTGGAAGATTCCCGGCAGGCCCTGGAAGCGATGAAAGAGGTGCGTTCCTTCGTGCGCGCTCGCCTGGGGTTGAAGTAGACCGTTCCCGTGGGTCACGCTGCACTTCATTCCTATGAGAAGAGATAGGTTATGTCTATTCGTGCTCAGGCTACCGCATCCCATCGCTGGCTGATCCTGTCTACTGTCCTCATAGGGTCGTTGGTGGGCACCCTGGGCAACAGCATGGCCAACGTGGCTCTGCCGGCCATCATGGATCATTATGCCGTCGAGGTCAGCAGTGCTACCTGGGTGATCACCATCTACATCCTTTTGGTGGCCGTGCTGATGCCCATCTTTGGCCATCTGGGTGATATGTACGGCTACAAGCGCATCTATATGACCGGCCTCAGCCTGCTGGCCCTCTCCTCTGCTTTGGCGGCTCTGGCCCCCTCTTTCTCCTCGCTCGTCTTTTTCCGTGCCCTGCAAGGGGTGGGTAACGCCACCACCCTGCCCTCGGTCATGGCCATCATCACCCAGGTTTTCCCCATTCAAGAGCGAGGCCGGGCTATGGGCTTCTGGGCGACGGTCAATGGAGTGGGACATGGCCTGGGGCCTGTGCTGAGCGGCTTCCTTACCCAGTATTTTGGCTGGCCGTCCATCTTCGTGCTCAACGGAGCCATCACCCTGGTGGGGGTGTTCTGCATCTGGCAACTGGTACCTCCTGATTCTAAACGGGCGACGCACCGCTTCGACTTTCTCGGAGCAGCTACCATGACCCTGGCGGCGTTGGTTTTGATGTTCAACCTCACTCAAGGGGCAAAGTTGGGCTGGAGTTCCCACTACGTCCTGAGCCTGTGGGTTGTTTTCGCCGGGTCTCTGATAGCCTTCCTGCTCATTGAGACCAGGGCCAGTCCACCTTTTGTTGACCTGCGCCTTTTCACCAATCGTCCGTATGCTGCGGCTACGGCTATTATCGCCGCTCAGTTCTTCTGCCTCTTTGGTATGCAATTGCTGTTGCCCCTCTTTCTGATGCGGGTGCAGGGCTACACCAGTGGTCAGGCGGGCTTGCTCATCTTCCCCCTGGCCACCACCGCTGCTCTGGTAGCGCCGCTGGCGGGCCGCTTCACCGACAGTTGTGGCAGCAAAGTGTCTTGTCTGCTGGGGATGGGGGTGGTGGCTTTGGCCGGAGTCGGTCTGACCTTCTGGCGAGCGACCACCGCACCCTGGCAGGTGGTCATCAGTCTGGTGGCGTTGGGCCTGGGGATGGGGCTGACTCAGTCGCCGGTGGCGGCCGCAGTCACCTTCGTGGTGGCCAAAGAGCGCCTGGGGGTGGCTCTGGGCATCTTTAACATGTTCCGCTTTATCAGTGGAACTCTGGGAACCACGATTTTTGGCATCATTTTGCAGAGCGCCTCCTCTTCTGCCAGCCTGGGAGCTTTTCACCTGGACTTTTACCTCTTGATTGCTGTGGCTTCAGTAGCCGCTCTTCTGGCTCTCAATTTGCCGGGTCCACTTGCTTGCCGAACTCTGTCAGATTCGGAATGAATGAAGGAGAGACTCCGAATGTCCAAAGAGCCTCATGCCGGAGGGATTCTGGACAAGTATCCTTACGCGGCCAAAAGCGACGTGATGGGACGTGCGGTCTGTATCCTGGATGCACGGTCGGAGAACCGGGGCATGGAGTTGAGCATTCACCCTTCGCGGGCCGTGCCTGCGGGCGAGATCCACGAATTGGTGGCCACCGATGACCCTCAGGCTGGGCCTGGCCAAGTGGTGGACAGGGTGGCTTATATTGGCTTCTTTGAAGTCGAGGAAGGGGGCATCATTCTGGTCAACGACCGGGTCACTGTGGAGGGGCGAGAGCTCGGTCAGGTGGTAGGCTTTGACTTTACCCACGCCCCCAATCACCTGAATATTTTAATCAGGACTGCAACTCCTGTGACGGGACTGGAACTGGGCCTGGAGTTGGGCGGACGAGTTGTCTTCTCCATGCCAAAAACAGTCTCGCGCGGCGAAGCTGGCGGAGCTTGATTTGACATCCCTCTCACTCTGTGCTATACTTCGCCCAAATTGAATAGTCTGCGGTCGAGGTGCCCGTTGCCCGGATGCTAGGGCTGAAAGGGGAAGCCGGTGAGAGTCCG